>JAHHMJ010000498.1 GCA_018678395.1 Gemmatimonadota bacterium
CGCCGTACGCCACTTCCCGGGTGAAAACCCGATCGGCCGGCGCCTCGACTTCGGAGACCCGGGGGGCAACACGTGGGAGATCGTAGGCGTCGTGGAGGACATCCGGAATTTCTCGGTGCGCGACGACCGTCGCGAGGCGGTCTACATGGCGTTCGACCAGTTCCCGACGTCGGCGGCCTTCGTGGTGCTGCGAGCCGAGGAAGGACTTGATCCCGCGCTGTTCTCAGCGGATGTGCGCCGGATTCTGACCGAAATCGATCCAGCGTTGGCAGCGCAGCGAGTGACACCGATGCGGGAGGTGGTGGCCGAGGCGCTCGCGCCGGATCGGTTCCTCGCGGTACTTCTGGGCGCATTCGCCGTCGTGACTCTCCTGCTTGCTGTGGTGGGCCTGTACGGCGTCATGTCCGTCGCGGTCACCGCGCGGCGGCGCGAACTGGGCGTGCGTATGGCACTCGGCGCCGAGGGCTCGTCGATTCGCGGGCTGGTGGTCGGACGCGCGGTGCAGCTGGCGGCCGTAGGGCTCCTGCTCGGCTTGCTTCTCGCGATTCCGGGCGCCGCGGTGCTGCGGTCCATGCTCTTCGGCGTCGGCTCCGGCGACCCTGTGACGTTCATCGGTGTGTCGGTCCTCTTGCTCGTGGTCGCGGTCGCTGCCGCTGCGATTCCCGCGTGGAGGGCCGGACGTTGCGATCCGGCGCGGATCCTGCGGACCGACTAGCACGGCTCTGTTGACCGGGAGGGGCGTCCGGCGGCACTCTCAGCATCCGTCGATCATCCCCGTGGAGAGGGCTTTCCATGCGCCACACCCGTCTGCTCCTGGCCGCCGCTGCGGCCTCGCTCATGTTCCTGCCCGCACCTGAGGCCGTACACGCCCAGGACGGCGGTGCGCGGGCCACCGTTCTCGACCCCGCCACGTGGGATGGGCTGGCCTACCGCATGGTCGGCCCGACCCGAGGGGGCCGGGTGACCGCGGTCGCGGGTCATCCCTCCCACCCTGCCACCTTCTACATGGGCTCCACCGGCGGCGGTGTGTGGAAGACCGAGGACTGGGGCGCGACGTGGCTCCCGATTGCCGACGACGTCCTCACGACGGGGTCGATCGGCGCGATCCGTGTGGCCCCCTCGAACTCGGACGTCGTATACGTCGGGACCGGCTCGGACGGGATCCGCTCGAACGTGATCGCCGGCCGGGGCATGTTCCGCTCCGATGACGCGGGACGCAGCTGGCGCCCGATCGGGCTCGAGCGGACCGGGCAGATCGGTGCCGTCGAGATCCACCCGGACGACGCCGACGTGGCGTGGGCCGCAGCCCTGGGGTCGCCCTTCGGCAAGAACCCGGAGCGCGGCGTCTTCAAGACGACCGACGGTGGCCGGACGTGGCGTGCGGTGCTGACGCCCTCGGACTCGGTGGGGGCTATCGACGTCGAGGTGCACCCGACCAACCCCGACATCGTCTACGCGGCCGCGTGGCGCGGTCAGCGCAAGCCGTGGACGATCATCTCGGGCATGGCCGAGTCCGCTCGCGAGGACGGCATCTGGCGCTCCGAGGACGGCGGTGAGACGTGGGACTACGTCGCGCTGGACCTGCCCTCGGGCCTCATCGGCAAGATCGACTTCGCGGTCACGCCCGCGGACCCCGATCGCGTGTACGCGCTGGTCGAGACCAACGAGCCCGACGAGGGGCTGTATCGCTCCGACGACGCGGGCCTGACGTGGCGGCTGGTCAGCAGTCACCAGCCGATCATGGACCGGCCGTTCTACTACACGAACGTCGACGCCGACCCGGTGAACCCCGATCTGGTGTACGTGAGCGCCACGCAGTTCTGGCGTTCGATGAACGGGGGCGAGAGCTGGGAGCGGCGCAGCACGCCCCACGGGGACAACCACGACCTGTGGATCAACCCCGACGACCCGCAGATCATGGTCCAGTCGAACGACGGCGGGGCCAACGTCACGCGCGACGGCGGCGAGACCTGGTCGACGCAGCACAACCAGCCGACCGCGGAGCTCTACCAGGTCGATCTCGACGACCGCTTCCCCCGCTGGCTCTACGCCGGGCAGCAGGACAACAGCACGATTCGGGTGCCGGCCGATCAGCCGGCCGCGTCGTCGCTCGCGGGCGCGGAGGGCTACTGGGAAGCCGTCGGCGGGTGCGAGACGGGCCCTGCCGTGCCGAAGCCGGGTGAACCCGAGATCGTCTACTCGAACTGCAAGGGGCGCTTCGGTCGCTACAGCGAGCGGACCGGTCAGGAGAAGCAGTACTACGTCGGTGCCGCGAACATGTACGGCACGAGCCCGGCCAACCTCGAGTACCGATTCCAGCGCGTGGTGCCGATCGAGGTGTCTCCGCACGACCCGAACGTGGTCTACCACGGCTCTCAGTTCGTTCACCGCACGACCGACGAGGGCGTGACCTGGGAGCAGATCTCACCCGATCTCACCGCCTTCCGTCCCGAGCGCCAGATGGTCTCGGGCGGGCCCATCACGCGTGACGCCACCGGCGAGGAGCACTACTCGACGCTGTACGCCATCGAGGAGTCACCCGTCACTGCCGGGGTCATCTGGGCCGGCGCGAACGACGGACCGGTTCACGTCACCCGGGACGGCGGCGGGAGCTGGACCGATGTCACCCCTTCGGATCTGCCGCCCGAGGGACGGGTCAGCATCATCGACCCGTCGCCGCACGATGCCGCGAAGGCCTACGTCGCCGTCTATCGGACGCTGCTCGGAGACGACCGGCCCTACATCTACCGCACCGACGACCACGGCTCGTCCTGGACGCTGCTGACCCCGGGAGACAACGGCATCTCCGAGGACACGCCGACGCGCGTCATCCGTGAGGATCCGGATCAGCCGGGTCTGCTCTACGCCGGGACCGAGTACGGGATCTACGTCTCGTTGGACGACGGCGCGTCGTGGCTACCCTTCCGACAGAACATGCCGGTCACGCCGATCACCGACATGAAGGTCGCCGACGGGGATCTGTTCATCTCGACGATGGGTCGCTCCTTCTGGGTGATGGACAATCTCACCCCGCTGCATCAGATGGCGGCGGGGCTGGATGCCGATGTCGTCCAGCTGCTCCAGCCGCGGGACGCGCACCGGATTCGCTCGGGTGGTGGTTCCTACGGATTCGGCGACGTCGCCCAGGTCCGGCCGCAGTACCGTCCGGACGGCATCATGGTGGACTACTGGATTCCCGAGGGACTCCAGGCGGACGTCTCGCTCGAGGTGCTCGATGCCTCCGGAGCGGTCGTCCGGAGCTACGGCAGCGGCGGGCCGGGAGTCCGTTCCGAAGAAGATCAGGAGATGCGGGCGCCCTTCATGCGCCGCTCCGGCCGGCCGTCACTCGAGACGAGCCCCGGGCTGCACCGCGTGGTGTGGGACATGACGATCGATACCGAGGGCCGGTCGCCGCTCGCGCTTCCCGGCACCTACACGTTACGACTGACGGCGGGCGACCGGGTCGAGACGCGCTCGGCCGAGCTCCTGATGGACCCGAGAGTCGCGGCGGACGGCGTCACCATGGCCGACCTGCGGGAGCAGTACGACCTGATCCTGGCCGTCAACGAGACGATGGCTCGTGCCCGTGACGTCGCCGGCCGCGTCGGCGAGGGCGTGGGTCGGACCGAGGGTGAGGCGAAGGCGGCCTTCGAGGCGCTGCAGGCGCGGATGATCGACGACCCGGTCGGGAGCTACCCGCGGCCGATGCTGCTTGGGCAGCTCGGCTATCTGTCGGGGATGGTCGGACGCGCCGACCAGAAGCCGGGGGCCGACGCCTACGTGCGCCACCAGCAGCTGATCGACGAACTCGAGGACATCGAGCGCGAACTGGTCCGGCTCGAGCGCCTGATCGCCTGACGCTTCTCTGATCGCCCGGCGTTCAGGGTCGCCCGCGCGGGTCCGTCACCGGACCGTGCGGGCGACCCCGCTCACCGGACCTCTCGGACGACCCCGTCGAGGTCGTCAGGCATATCGATCCCCAGGAGCTGGGCGACGGTGGGTGCGAGGTCGGCGACCGAAACACGCTCGTCGCGCGAGCCTGCCGCCACGCCCCACCCGTAGAATCCCATCGGGACGTGTCGGTCGTAGTAGTACGGCGAGCCGTGCCCCGTGCCTACCGGGTAGGCCCAGCTCAGCACGCCCTCGTTGAACTGCAGTTCGATGCCGGCGCGGCTCAGGATTCCGGCCATGCGGTCCGGTACGTAGCCGGCGCGGTGGAGCTGCATGAAGGAGTCCTGCGGCGCCGTGGCGGCCTCGAGCTCCGCGTGGGTCCAGGCCCGATCGATCCACGACACCTCCGGGACGGCCTCGGCCAGCGCCTCCGCCCGTTCCTCGATGTCGGCCATGCCGCCGACCCGGTCCAGGATCTCCTGGAGCGGAGCGACCGATTGCTGCGTTAGCCGGAGACCGGGGAGCCCCTCGGCGAACCGCACCTCGGGCATATCCAGCACCCCGTGGTCGGAAGTCCAGGCCACGAGATAGCCTCCCTCTCCGAACCGATCGTCGAGCCAGCCGAAGAACTCCTCCAACTCGCGATCCAGCCGCATCAGGTTGTCGAGCTGCTCCAGACTCCTCGGTCCGTAGCCGTGTCCGACCCGGTCGGTCTGCGACAGGGAGACGGCCAGCAGGTCGGGTACCTCGTCCTCACCCAGCTCCTGCTCGACGACGGCGAGCCGGGCCAGATCGAGAGTGGCCTGATCGATGGTGGGTGTGCCGGCCAGCCACACCCAGAAAGACGGATCCACCGCGGATTCCTCGCTCCCGTCGGTGAACGCGTGCGGAAAGGCCGTGTGCACTGCGTCGCCCTCCCAGGGGAAGGAATCGGGTCGCGCCAGAGAGCGGTGGACTTCGGGAACCGTGAGTTCCCACACCGAATCCGCGGCCAGCGCGGCGACGTCTTCATCGTTGAAGTCCGTTACCCAGCCCGGGTAGCGACCGCGATAGAACTCGGAGCTGACGAACCGGCCGACGATCTCATCGAACCAGTAGACGTGCGCGTCTTCGGCGTGGCCGGCGAGGAGGACCGCGCCACGGGGCTTGCCGCTCACGGAGACCACGCGAGTGTCGTCGTTCGCGTCCTGCATCCACTCCGCCAGCGTCGATCGTCGGAGCACCTCCGGTGATGCCCCGGGGAGGCTCTCGTCTTCGATCAGCGGGGCCCCGGCGTCGATCACGTTCAGGACCGAACGCATCTGACCGTCGATCCGCTCCCACCAGTCGTTGGAGGGCACGCCGTGCGTGGCCGGTTCGGTCCCGGTGGCGATCGTGGCGTGTCCCGGCGCCGTTTCGGTCACCGCGTGGTCATGTGTAGCGTTCCGGTACGTCAGCCCCTCGTCCATCAGCCTGCGCAGGCCTCCGTCGAAGGCCGGCCCGAAGTGGTCGAGTGCCGACGCGGGCAGCTGGTCGATCACCATCAGCACGACCAGCGGAGGGCCTTCCTGCGCCGCGGGGGCCTGGAGGGCCGGGGCGGCCGCGGGGGTAGCCGCGCATCCGATCGCGAGCATGAGCGCGCCGCCGATGAGCGCTGGATTGCGAAACGAAGCAGTCATCACCGAGGGGGTTGAAGGAAACCGACATCCTAGTCTGACGCGGTCTCGCAGAATAGGTTCCGTCAACGGTCCACCCTCGACAGGAGATCGAACCGTTGCGTGCCTCTCTCCCGGTCGCCGTCGTTCTCGCCCTTCTCGGCCTTCCCGCGTCTCCGTGTGAGGCGGCGGCACAGGAACTCGGCGCGGTAGCGCCCCTCTTCGCCGATACCGAGCCGTTGCGGCTGCGGATCGAAGCCGACTTCGATCAGCTCAAGGACGATCGGGACGAAGAGAACGAGGAGCGCACCGGATTGCTGGTCATCCTCGGTGCGGACGATTCCGAGTTGCACTACCCGCTCGAGGTCCGCACGCGAGGGCGCTTCCGCCTGCAGTCGCGGACCTGCCGATTCCCGCCGCTCCGGCTCGACGTCCGAACCAGCGCCATGGACGGCACGCCCTTCGAAGGTCAGGACAAGCTGAAGCTCGTCACCCACTGCCGCGACAGTGACCGGTACGAGCAGAATACCGTCAAGGAATACCTGGTCTATCGCATCTACAACCTGATGACCGATCGCAGCTTCGGTGCACGGCTCGCGCGCATCACGTACACGGATACCAGTGGCGAGGACGATCCCGTCGAGCGGTGGGGATTCGTCATCGAAGCCGAAGAGGCACTCGCGGAGCGTCTCGGGGGCGTGGTGAACGAGGATGGGCCGACCTTCATTCCCCCGGCGATGGTGAGCACGGCCGACGCCATCCGGCTGACCCTCTTCCAGTACATGGTCGGCAACACCGACTTCTCGATCTACCAGCAGCACAACGTCGTGCCGGTCGACCACCCCGATGGCAGCGTGACACCCGTCCCTTACGACTTCGACTGGACGGGTCTCGTGGATGCGCCGTACGCGCGGCCGGACCCGAGTCTGAACACGCGGAACGTGCGCCAGCGGGTATTCCGGGGGCTGTGCCGGGTCGGCATCGACTACGCCGCGGCGTACGCCGACCTCCTGGCGAAGCGGGGTGCCATCACGGCGCTGGTGGAATCCGAGCAGGCGCTGTCGGACGACGAGCGCGAGGACGTTCTGGACTACCTCGAGGACTTCTGGGAGGTTCTCGAGGACGAGGGGGACGTCCAGCGGGAGATCGAGCGCAGCTGTCGGTCGGTCTAGCCGAGTGTCCTCGTGATGGGACGCCGCGCCGAGCGGTCTGTCCCGCCGGCGGGACGGACCGGAGGGCGTGACCGCCGTGCGCGGCCATGCAGGGCAGGCACGAGCCTTGCAAAGTTGGACCGTTCGAGTCGGGGGCACTTCGGACCCGCCGCTCGGACCGCGGAGGAGACGGCGATACCATGAGACGATCCAGGGCGACACTACCGCTGCTCTTCGGAGCCCTCGTGGCCGTCCCGGCTCCCGCTCTGGCTCAGAGCACGGGGGACGGCTTCCTCTTCCGCACACCCAAGGTCCAGATCTCGATGCGCCTCGGATATGCCGGGGCGAACGCGGCCAGCGAGGTCTTCGACTTCGCCCGGGAGGAGCTGACGCTCGACAAGAGGGACTTCAGCGGCGGGATGTTCGGCGCCGAGGTCGCCTTCCGGACCTCGGAGCGCGTTGACATCGTCGCGGCCTTCTCCAACACGTCGAACACCACGCGCTCGGAGTTCCGCGACTGGATCGGCGAAGACGACCTGCCGATCGAACAGCAGACGACCTTCACCCGTCGTCCGTTCACGGTGTCTGCCCGATACTACCTGACCGACCGGGGCCGCTCGGTGTCCCGCTTCGCCTGGGTGCCGAACCGCCTCACGCCGTACCTCGGGGGTGGTGTCGGGGTCATGTGGTACGAGTTCGTGCAGGAGGGGGACTTCGTCGACTTCCAGGATCTCGCCATCTTCAATACACGGTTCGAGTCGAACGGGACGTCGATGATGGCGCAGGCCCTCGGAGGGTTCGAGTGGAGTCTCTCGCCGCGGATCATCGCGAACGTCGAGGGTCGCTACGAGTGGGCCTCCGCCGAGCTGGGTCAGGACTTCGTGGACTTCGACGATATCGATCTTTCTGGATTCCAGGTCAGTGTGGGCCTGGGCGTCCGTTTCTGAGCGGGACGAGGAGAACATGATGATGACGACGACGAAGCACATGGCCCGGGCGTTCGGTCTGGCGGCCGCCGCCTCGCTGGCGCTCGTCTCCGGAGCGTCCGGCCAGAGCGACGACGCATGGTTCGCGTACCTGGGCTGCTGGGAGTCGCTGGACGGTGCGGGGCCTGCCCTGTGCATCCGCCCGACGCTCGACGGCGTCGAGCTCACCCGGGTCGCCGACGGCGAGATCGTCGATCGGGAGCCCATCTCCAGCGGGCCGCGTGCGGCGATCTCCGAGCGCGAGGGGTGCCGGGGTGAGCATACGGCGGCCTTCTCGGCCGACAGTCGCCGGGTCTTCCTGACATCCGAGTACGCCTGCGAGGGCGGGACGAACCGGAGCGAGCGCGGCATCTTCGCCCTGCTCGGGCCCGACGAGCTCCTCGACGTGCGTTCGGTGGACGTCGATGGAGAAGCGGTGGCCTGGGTCCAGAGCTACCGGGCCGCCTCGCCCACGATCGGTCAGGAGGCCGGCGTGGCCGATCTGCCCCGCCCGGGAATGGCCCTCGAGACCGCTCGGCGCTCCGTGGCCCGCTCGATCGACGTCGACGACGTGATCGAGGCCCACGAGGCGGTCGGTGCGGCCGCGACCGAGGCCTGGGTCGCCGAGACCGGCGATCGCTTCGACCTGGACGCCCAGACGCTGGTAGCGCTCGCCGACCGGGGTGTTCCCGCCGAGCTGCTCGATCTCATGATCGCCGTCTCGTACCCCGAGCGCTTCGCTCTGGCGGTCGACGACCGTGGCCCGTACGCCGAAGCCATGGCGCCTTCGGCGGGCCGCCTCCCGGCGCGTGGCGTCACGAGGGGCTGGGCCGGTTCGGGTTGGGGGAATCCCTTCTTCTGGGATCCGTTCTACTTCAGCCCGTTCGGATATCGGTACTCGCGCTACAGCTACGGACCGTACGGCTGGGCCGGTGGCTGGTACGGCAACCCGGGCACGATCATCGTGAACCCCGGCGGCTCCGCCTCGTCCAACAACGGTCGGGTAGTGCGCGGCCGTGGGTACACGCGGGGCGGCTCGCGGTCATCGCCGCCGGCTTCGACCGGGACGTCGACGTCGGTCGGGCGCAGCGGTGGATCGTCCAGCGGCACGGCCTCGTCGGGTGGCGGGACGGGGTCGACCCGGACGCCGCCGGTACGGCGCGCGAAGCCGCGTGGCGGGGGCGGTGGTCTCTTCTGAGGCTCTCCGCCGGACCGAGTCCCGCCGGATGACCGGCGGCTCGCGAGGCCCGCGTACCTCTCGGTGCGCGGGCCTCGGTTCGTAGGGGGCCCGGTGCCACGAGGCGGAGCCGCTCAGGTCGACGGCGGGAACTGCCGATCCTCTGGCGACCGAGGGTATGTTTCCGGGGTCCCCATCCAGTCGCCGTCATGCGCCTTCGTCCGCTGATCCACCCGTCGTCGGTCCTTCTTCTCCTGGGACTCTCCGCATGCGGCGGAGACGGGGGTGGCGGAGGCGTCGAGCCGGACCCCCGGGACGCCGTGCAATCGGTCACCGTCTCGCCCTCCACCGACCGGGTGCCGCTGGGTGGCGCCGTTCAACTCTCGGCGACCGTTCGCGACGGGCACGGGAATCCGGTCGGGGTGACGCCGATGTGGACCTCGTCGGCCACGGCGATCGCAACGGTCGATGCGTCGGGACGAGTCACGGGAGTGGCCCCCGGAAGCGTCACCATCACCGCGACCGCCGGAGGACGCTCGGGGACTGCGGGGATCGAGTCGTTCGATCCCAACCCGCCGGCCGCGCCCAGCGGTGTGAATGCGGTCGCCGTCGATGATTCCGCGATCGAGGTCTCATGGACGGACCGCTCGGCATCGGAAACCCACACGCTGATCCGTCGTGAACTCGTCGGAGCCGCAGGCGGTGCGCCGCCCGCGCTCGTTCAGGCGGGATCCGTCCCGCCCGACGTGACGACGTTCCGGGATGCCGGACTCCCCCCGGGTACGGCCTATCGGTATCACGTCGAGGCCTGCAACGACGCGGGCTGTTCCGGGCCCGTACCGGCTGCGGACGTGGTGGCGACGTTTCCGACGCTCTCGATCGATACGACCGACCCGCTGCCGTCGGGGCAGGTCGGGCTCGCTTACGACATCACGCTTCAGGCGTCCGGCCCGGACGCCACGTGGGCCCTGGTGGACGGGGCGCTTCCTGCGGGTCTCGGCCTCGCGGACGACGGCACCCTCGCCGGTACGCCCACCGAGGGCGGGACCTTCGGCTTCACCGTGATGGCCGAGGGCGGCGGGCAGATGGTGACCCGGGCCTACTCGCTCGTGATCGTGACGCCACCCGTCATCACGACGAGCACGCTGCCCGAGGGCGTCTCCGGGACGCTCTATTCGACCGGGCTCGTCGCCGTCGGCGGAGACGGGGCGTTCGTCTGGTCGGTGGAGAGCGGCGCCCTGCCTCTCGGGCTGGCGCTCGGTGCGGATGGTGTGATCTCCGGGACTCCGGCGGCCGCGGGGTCAGCGACCTTCACGGCCCGTGTGCAGAGTGCGGGGCTCGAGGCGTTCGCTCAGCTGGAACTCGACGTGTTCGCGCCCCTGGTCGTGACCACGACGACGCTGCCCTCGGCGGTGGTATCGACCGCCTATTCCACGATGCTGGGCGCGAGTGGGGGGCGGCCCCCCTACGCCTGGGTCCAGACCGGTGGCGCGCTGCCGGACGGGCTGACGCTCGGAGCGGACGGCACCGTCTCGGGCACGGCCACGGCGACGGGCACAGCCCAGTTCGGCGCGCGTGTGACCAGCGCCGACGGCCAGGCGGCCGAGGCCTCGGTGTCGATCACGGTCTCCGATCAGGTGATCGCTCCGACCGTCACGACCTCGACCCTGCCGGACGGCGGCGTCGGCGCGGCCTACGCCGCACAGGTCGAGGCGACCGACGGGGACGGCCAGTTCTCGTGGGCGGTGATCACGGGCGCCCTTCCGCAGGGGGTCGCGCTCGACACGGACAGCGGCGACCTGACCGGCACGCCGACCGTCGCCGGCACCTTCGACGTGACCGTGGAGGTGACCAGCGCGGGCCTGACCGGGACGGCGGACCTGCAGGTGGTCGTCCACGAGGAACTCGTCATCGGCACGACGTCGCTGCCCGACGGGATCACGGGTGCGGCCTACTCCGGGCCCGTATCCGTATCGGGTGGTGACGGTACGCCCACCTTCGCCCTCGCCTCCGGCACCTTGCCGCCCGGGCTCGCCCTGGACGCGGGCACGGGCCTCATCGACGGGACGCCCTCGGCGGCCGGAACCGCGAACCTCGCGGTCGAGGTCACCAACGTCCTCGGGCAGCGGGACGAACGTCCGCTGACGCTGTCGATCTTCGACCCGCTGGCCATCACGACGGCCAGCCTCGCGGACGGGGCCGTCGGGACGCCCTATTCCGAGTCGCTCTCCGCGACGGGGGGCGATGGGTCCTACGCGTGGACCGTGATCTCCGGAGGCCTGCCGGCCGGCCTGTCCCTGAACGGGAGCTCGGGCGTCATCTCCGGGACACCCGCAACGACCGGGACCACCGCGGTGACTCTCCAGGCCACCTCGGGTGACGGCCAGACAACGTCTTCGGCGTTGTCCATCACGATCGGGTCGGGTCCGCCGACCATCACGACGACCACGCTCCCGGGCGGGACCACCGGGGTCGCCTACGGTCAAACGCTGCAGGTCACCGGCGGCGATGGCTCCTACGCCTGGTCCATCACGGCCGGCGGTCTGCCGAATGGGCTCACGCTGGGCGGCTCCGATGGGTCGATCTCGGGAACGCCGACTCAGGCGGGGACGTTCGACTTCACTGCCGAGGTGACGAGCGCCGGGGCTTCCGATACACAGGACCTGTCGATCACCATCGGCGGCGCACCGATCGTCTTCGAGCGATCGCACCTGCCGGGTGGACACGTCGGTGTGGCCTATTCCGCCACTCCGGATGCAGCGACCGGTGGCGGTGGAGCGCTGACCTACTCGATCACCGGTGGTGCGCTGCCCGGCGGGCTGTCGCTGGATGCCAGCAGCGGAGCGGTCACGGGGACACCCACCACGCCCGGCATGGCCTTCTTCGAGATGACGGTCTCCGACGGGTCCGCCTCCGCCTCGGTGATCTTCGGCTTCACCATTTCGACCGTGGGGCCGGCGGCCTTCAACATCTTCGGAGTCAACGTCGCCGACGAGATCCCCTCGGCCCCGATCCAGACCGCCATCAACGACGCCTTCGCCCGGTACGAAGCCGCGATCACCGGCGACGCGCCCGACGTCACGCTTCCCGGGAGTGGGGCGGACTCGTCCTGCGGAGGCCGGTATCCGCTGTTCCACGGCGTAAGCGTGGACGACGTCGAGGTGGTGATGAACATCGCCGCCATCGACGGGCCCGGCGGGATCGCCGGCCAGGCGGGCGTGTGCGGGTACGTGCGTTCGTCGGCCCCGCTCACCATCACCGCGCAGCTCACCCTGGACGCGGCCGACGTGGACGGTCTGAGCGCGCCCCTTCGGTTCGCGCTCGTCTTCCACGAGCTGGGCCACGGTCTCGGCATCGGGTCGGGGGTCTGGGGGGCGCTGGGACTCATGACGGGAGCCGGAAGCGCGACGCCGCAGTACACGGGCGCCGGAGGAGTCGCCGAGTTCCAGGGCGCGCTCGGTCAGACCGGGAATCCCCCTCTCGAGAACGACGGCGGCGCCGGCACCCGTGATTCGCACTGGGACGAGCAGTTCTTCGACACCGAGATCATGACGGGCTGGCTCGACGGGGCGGGCAACCCCATCTCACGGCTGACCGTAGCCGCATTCGGCGACCTGGGCTGGACCGGACTCGCGCTCGGCACGGCCGATGCGTATTCGGTGCCGGCGTGCAGTCCGTCGTGCAGCCCGCCCGCGGGCGTCCCCGGACTGGAGACGAAGATCCCCCTGCTCGACGACGTCCTGCACGAACCGCTTCTCCCCCTCGATCCACCGCCCCCGTCGCGCCGCGACTGACGGGTTCTTCAGACCACGGCGGATTCCAGGATCGTCAGCGTGTCGGGGCCGCCAACCAGCGCGGCCCGGCATCCCAGGGGGAGCGCCCAGTGGTCGCGTACGTGGCCGAAGGGCAACCCGGACACGGCGGGCACTCCGACCGTATCCGCCCAGCGCCGGAGCACGGCGTCGACGGCCTCCGACTCGGTGTCGGCACCCCCGGTGAATCGTCCGAAGGCGAGCCCGGCGACCTCCGCGAGCAGCCCCGAGCGCGCCAACTGGACCATCATCCGGTCGACGCGGTAGGCGGGCTCGCCGACGTCTTCGAGCAGGAGGATCCGCCCTCGGGTCGAGAGGGCGTCGCGGGTACCGCACGAGGCGGCGACCAGGGCCAGGTTGCCGCCGTGGAGGCGACCTTCGACCCCAGCGCCCGGGCGCGTCGCGAGCGCATGGTCCGGCGAAGCGCGGAGCACGCCGGCGGGCTCCGGCTCGGTCAGGAGCCGCTGCAGCCAGTCGAGGGCCGAGGCCTCGACGTCGCCGGTGCCGTGGGGTCCGTGGAACGACACGACCCCCAGGGCCGCATGGCGGAGGTGGAGCGCGGTGTTGTCGCTGAAGCCGATGAACGGGATGGGATCGACGAGTTGTCGCCGCAGGTCCAGTCGATCCGCGATACGGGTCGTGCCGTGGCCGCCGCGCAACGCCCAGACCGCGTCGACCGTGGGGTCGTCGAACGCGCCCTGGAGATCGGCGAGCCGGCGGTCGTCCGGCCCCGCCAGGAACCCGTCGCGAAGCCGAGCGGAGACTCCGGTTCGAGGCTCCCACCCCAGGGCGCGCACCCGCGCCTCCGCGGCTTCGACCGCCGCGGCTTCGAGAGGACCGGCAGGCGCGACGAGTGCGACGCGGGAGCCCGGCCGCAGTCGACCGGGTTTGCGCGGAGGCGAGGGAGGCCGCGGTGGGCGGGGTGGAGCTTCGGGAATCATGTGGGGAGTATGGCCTTTCCGACGCCCACGAACCACACTGCGTGCGACGAGGACCGTGCGTGTCCAGCCGCCGCCCGCCTCATCGATGACCCCACCCGCCGATCTTCCGCCCGTGTCCTTCGCACCCCGTTGGCCCTCGACCTTCCAGCCCGGCCCTGCCGAGGCTTCCTCCTCGCGGGGCGAGCGGGGTGCCGTCGCGTCGACCGATGTGCTCGCGACCCGGGTGGGCCTGGACGTACTCGCGGGCGGCGGGAACGCGGTCGACGGGGCCGTGGCGGTCGCGCTCGCGCTGGCCGTGGTCAATCCCGAGGCCGGCAATCTGGGAGGGGGTGGGTTCGTGTTGTTGCGGTGGGCGGACGGCTCGGTGCACGCGCAGGATCATCGGTCGACAGCGCCGGCCGCCGCGACCCCCGACATGTTCTGGGCGGCCGATGGAGGGGTGTCCGAGGCCTCGGTGATCGGCCCGCTGGCCGCTGCCGTGCCGGGCTCGGTCGCCGGCCTCTTCGACCTGCATCGTCGGTGGGGGCGGCTCTCCTGGGGACGGCTCGTCGAGCCCGCCGTCGGTCTCGCCCAGGGCTTCACGGTTCGTCCCCGCTATCTGGAGTCGCTGCCCCCGCACATCGTCGACGGGCTGTCGCGCTTCCCCGAGTCGGCGGCGGTGTTTCTTCCCGGAGGGGAGCCGCCCGCGGTCGGGTCCACCCTCGTCCAGTCCGACCTGGCCGACACGCTGCGGCGGCTGCGCGACAACGGCGTGGACGGGTTCTACACCGGGCCTACCGCCGACCGGCTCGTCGATGGCGTACGGGATGCGGGGGGCGTGATCACGCATGAGGATCTCGCGTCCTATCGCCCGGTCTGGCGCGCTCCCGTCCGCTTCGCCTGGGGCGACCACACCGTCTGGTCCATGCCGCCGTCGTCGTCGGGTGGGGTCACGCTCGCGCTCGCCCGCCACGCCCTGGGCGCTCGACCGTCGGGCCTGCAGCCGTGGCATGACGTCGATCACCTGCACTGGGTGATCGAGGCGTGGCGCCGGGCCTTCGCCGATCGCAATCACTGGCTGGGCGATACCGACGCGGTCGACGTGCCGCTCGAAACGCTCCTCGATCCCGCGTACGGGCGGACCCGGGGTGGGGATATCGATCCGGGCATGGCCACCCCTTCCGCCGCCGTGCGTCCGGGTGCCGTCCCGCCGCCGGAGGGGCGCCACACGACGCACGTCTCGGTCGTCGACGAAGACGGTGCGGCCGTGTCGTACACCACGACGCTCAACACGTGGTACGGCAGCAAGATGGTGGCACCGGGTACCGGTGTGCTCCTCAACAACGAGATGGACGACTTCACTGCCCGCACGGGGGTTCCCAACTTCTTCGGCCTGATCCAGGGCGAGGCGAATGCCATCGCACCCGGAAAGCGCATGCTGTCGGCCATGACCCCAACGATCGTGACCGGCCCGGACGGGGGGCTTCGACTGGTGGTCGGCAGCCCCGGCGGAGCGACCATCATCACCACGGTCTTCCAGGTCGTGTCGAACGTCGTCGACTACGGCATGTCCCTGCCCGACGCGGTGGCGGCCCCGCGGGTACACCACCAGCATCTCCCGGACCGGATCGACGTCGAGCCGGGCGGGCTTTCGATCGAGGTGATCGCCGCACTGCGCGAGCGCGGCCACACCGTGGTGGAGGCGAAGGAGCGGTGGGGTGACGTGGAGGCCGTGGAGGTCCTGGCTGACGGGATTCTCGAGGCGGTCGCCGATCCCCGCCGCGGTGGGAGGGCGTTGGCACGATGACCGGCGTGACCTCACCGTCCGTCCCCGCTCGCCCAGCGGCCGAGTCCGCGACGCGGATTCTCGCCATCGGCCTCGACTCGGCCGATCGCCGCGCCCTCATGCGCATGGTCGCCGAAGGAGACCTGCCCCACATCGCCGCGCTGGTCGAGCGCGGTCGGCACGGGGTCGTACGGAGTCCTCCCGCGCTCGGGGACGATGCCACCTGGGCGTCCTTCTCGTCGGGTCGGCTGCCCGGTGACCACGACCGCTACTTCTGGCGTCGGCTCGTGCCCGGTCGGTACGAAACGACGCCGTTCGGCGACGTCGGTGATGCCATGCGGCCCTTCTGGGCATCGCTCGCCGACGAGGGCCGTCGCGTCGCCGTTCTCGACGTGCCCAAGTCCTCTCTCTGCGACCTTCCCGGTGGCATCCAGCTGTCGGACTGGTTGGTTCACGGGCGGGACGGGGCGACGCGAAGCAGTCCTCCCGAACTCGCTCGCGAGGTCCTGGAGCGCTTCGGCGACGACCGGATCGATCGGCCCGGAACGGACGACTTCCTCTGCCGGGAGACCGCCCTGCCCGAGGAGCTGCACGGGGAGTTCCTCGAACGGCTCCTGCAGGGCCTCGAGGCGAAGCGGCAGGCCGCGGTCGAGCTCCTCGCCCGAGGTGGGTGGGATCTCTTCCTGGTGGTCTTCAAGGAGAGCCACTGCGTGGGTCACGAGTTCTGGCACGCGTCGGGGGACGAGGTCGATCCGGTCCGCGATGTCTACCGGAGGCTCGATGCGGCCGTGGGAGACCTGCTGGCCCAGGTCGGCCCGGACACCCACGTGCTGATCTTCTCGGGCCTGGGCATGGATGCGAACTACACCGCCGAGCACCTGCTCGAGCAGGCGCTCCTCCGGCTCGAGCCGCGGCTCCCGCGCTGGTGCGCCGACCGGATGACCCGGTTCGAGGCGGTCGAGGCTCGTATTCGCAGGCGTCTGACCCCCCGCTCGTCATCCGCGTGGCTTCGGGGCCTCCGACACTGGTACCAGGTGGAGCACAACGAACTCAGCGGGGCGATCCGTCTGAACGTCCGCGGCCGCGAGCCATCGGGACGAATCGAGCCGGGACCGGACTACGAGCGGTGGTGCGCGTTCCTCCAGGACGAGGTCGCCCGCTGGGTGGACCCGGACACCGGGCAGCCCGTCGTCGAGAGCGTGGTCCGAAGCGACGAGGCCTTTCGGGGTGCCTCGCGAAGCGGTCTGCCGGATCTCTTCGTCGTCTGGAGCCGCGACCGGCCGATCACCGGGCTGGCATCACCCGCGATCGGCGTGGTGCGCGCCGCGGATCCCGCGTACCGGTCGGGCAA
>JAHHMJ010000089.1 GCA_018678395.1 Gemmatimonadota bacterium
GGTCGCACGGCGGTACCCGAACCTCGAGATCCCCTACGTCACCGGGGTCTCGGCCGGCGGCATCAACGCCGCGCATGTGGCCGCCCACCACGGCTCCTTCAAGCAGGCGATCGAAGAGCTGACCCGCCTGTGGGGCGACCTCAGCATGGAGCACGTCTTCCGAACCGACAGCGTCTCGCTGGGACGCCAGGTGTTCGGTACGCTCCGAGGTCTCGCGTCGGGCGGTCACGTCGACGCCGATCGGCTGCGCGGCCTGGTCGACACCGCCCCGCTGCGGGAATTCCTGCGTGAAGCGCTCCACACGGTGGACGGCGAGATCACGGGAATCGCGTACAACCTCGCGCGCGGCCGTTTGAAGGCCGCTGCGCTCAGCACCTCGTCGTACAGCACCGGTCAGTCGGTGACGTGGGTTCAGGGCGAGAACATCCAGGAGTGGGAGCGGCCGGTGCGACGGTCGCGAAACACCGTCCTGACGGTCGATCACGTCATGGCGTCGGCAGCCCTGCCGCTGTTCTTCCCGGCCATCCAGCTGCCCGGGGGATGGTACGGCGACGGCGGCATCCGGCTGACGGCTCCGCTCTCGCCCGCGCTGCACCTCGGGGCACGCCGGATTCTCGCGATCTCGACACGCTACGCACCCAGTCTCGAAGAAGCCGATCGACCGGCGATCCAGGGCTACCCGCCGCCGGCCCAAATCATCGGCGTCCTGATGAACGCGGTCTTCCTCGACCTCATGGATCAGGACGCGATGCGGCTAGAGCGCCTCAACGGGCTGCTCGAACAGCTCGAGCCCGAAGAGCGGATGGGGCTGCGGCCGGTCAAGCTCATGGTGTTGCGGCCCTCGATCGACCTGGGGCGCCTCGCCGGGCAGTACGAGCCGCGACTGCCGCGCGTCTTCCGCTTTCTCACACGCGGCCTGGGCACTCGCGCCACCGAGAGCCCGGACTTCCTGTCGCTCATTCTCTTCCAGCCGGACTACCTGAACGCGCTGATCGAGACCGGCGAACGCGACGCGGAAATGCGCGCGGGCGAGATCGAGGCCTTCCTCTCGGACTGAGGCCAGGAGGCGGGGCGAGGCGGCGACGGCCGGATCGCGCTCCTCGATCGGGGGGTTGGACAGCACCGATGGACGAGTCGATCTTTCAGGGTCGTTCGATCGTCGTCCACGGAGGCTCCATGTCGAAGAAGCTCGCCACCGAACTCGAGGCCCGTGAGGTCGCCGAAGCCGCTCGCGAAGAGCAGTGGGAGCGGCGCTCGTTCTCGAAACGACTCTTCGCCGGCCGGCTGGCGCTCGATCTGCTTCACCCCCATCCCTCTTCCGATCCCGAGGAACAGGCGCGGGCACAGCCGTTCCTCGATCGGCTGCACGCCTTCGCGGCGGAGCACATCGACGGCGACGCCATCGACCGCGAAGGGTGGGTGCCGGAGTCGGTGCTCGAGGGGCTCGCCGAACTCGGCGCCTTCGGTATGAAGATCCCCCGCGAATACGGTGGTTTGGGGCTGTCGCAGGTCTCGTACAACCGCGCGCTGTCGATCGTGGCTTCGCGCTGCGGCGCGACGGGGGCTTTCCTCTCCGCGCACCAGTCGATCGGAGTGCCCGGTCCGGTCCTGATGTTCGGCACCGACGAGCAGAAGACCCGCTTCCTTCCGCGCCTCGCCCGGGGCGAGCTCTCGGCCTTCGCCCTCACCGAGCCCGACGCCGGCTCGGATCCCGCCAACATGGCGACCGCCGCCGAGCTCTCGGAAGACGGTGAGCACTGGATCATCAACGGCGAGAAGCTGTGGTGCACCAACGGTCCGCGCGCACGCATCATCATCGTCATGGCGCGCACCCCGGCACGCGAGGGCGTCCGAGGACGTCGACCGGTGACCGCCTTCATCGTCGAGATGGACACTCCCGGCGTCACGGTCGAGCACACCTCCACGTTCATGGGACTGCGCGGACTCTCGAACGGCGTGCTCCGCTTCGAGAACGTGAAGGTGCCCCGCGACAACCTGCTGTGGGGTGAAGGCAAGGGCCTCAAGCTGGCGCTGATCACCCTGAACGTGGGTCGCCTGTCGCTTCCCGCCTTCTGCGCCGCCGCGGCCAAGGCGTCGCTGGAGATGTCGCGGGAGTGGGGGGCCACACGGGTGCAGTGGGGTCAGCCCATCGGGAAGCACGACGCGATCGCGCAGAAGCTCGGCACGATGGCGGCCGACACCTTCGCGATGGAATCGGTCGTGGGCCTCACATCCGCGATGGCCGACACCAAGCAGTTCGACATCCGCCTCGAAGCCGCCTTCGCGAAGATGTGGAACAGCGAACGGGCGTGGATGACCGCGAACGACGCACTCCAGATCCGAGCCGGCCGCGGGTACGAGACCCACGAGTCGCTCCAGCAGCGTGGCGAGACTCCGTATCCGATCGAGCGCATGGTCCGCGACCTGCGCATCAATCTGGTCTTCGAGGGGTCGTCGGAGATCATGCGGCTGTTCATCGCACGCGAGGCCGTCGACGACCATCTCAAGGTCGCGGGCGACATGATCGATCCGAGAGCACCGATCGGTCGCCGCCTCGCCGCCCTGGTCCGTGCGGGCCTGCACTACGCCTGGTGGTTCCCCACACGCTTCGTCGGTTGGGGCCACTGGCCGCGGTTCGGCGAGTTCGGGCCGCTCGCGCGGCATCTCCGCTTCATCGATCGGACGGCGCGCAAGCTGGCCCGGTCGACGTTCTACGCCATGGTCCGCTTCGGTCCCAAGCTCGAGAAGCGACAGGCGGTCCTCGGCCGCATCGTCGACGTGGGCGCCGAACTGTTCGTGATGACGGCGGCGTGCGTACGTGCCCAGAAGATGAGGACGGAGAACCCTTCCGACCCGACGCCGGTCACCCTCGCCGACCTCTTCTGTCGTCAGGCCCGCCGGCGCATCCGGAGCTCCTTCGACGACCTGTTCGCGAACGACGATACGGCGACCTACGCCGTGGCCGGGCAGGCGATGGAGGGACGGTTCTCGTGGCTGGAGACCGAGTCCGTGGTCTCGATGGCCGAGGCCTACTCCGAAGCGAACGCCGCCTCTGAGACCGCGGTGGCATCGCGCGAGCCCGAGCCGGCCGGCGCCGACTGATCGATCATAGCCAGTCTCTGCGGCGGAAGTAGACGACCATCCCGAGCGCCACCGCGATCATGGCACCCCACAGCGCCGGGTAGGCCCAGGGGACGGCCAGCTCCGGCATGTGCTCGAAGTTCATGCCGTAGATGCCCGCCATGAACGTCAGTGGAATGAAGATGCTCGCCATGATCGTGAGCACCTTCATGACTTCATTGGTCCGGTGCGACACGTTCGACAGATAGAGGTCGATCGCTCCGGACACCACGTCGCGCAGCGATTCCACCGTCTCGATCACCTGGACGGAGTGGTCGTAGACGTCGCGCACGAACACCCGGGTCTCGTCTTCGAAGCGCTCGGAATCGCCTCGCAGAATCCCGTTCAGGAGGTCGCGCACCGGCCAGACCGCCCTTCGCAGCACGATCAACTCCCGCTTGAGCCGATGCAGCCGCGCCATCGCGTCGGGACCGGGCCGCTCCAGCACCTCGAGTTCGAGTTCCTCGGTCGCCGCGCCGATTCGTTCGAGCACCGCGAAGTAGCGGTCCACCACTGCATCGATCAGGGCGTAGGCGAGGTAGTCGGCCCCGCGTGCACGAATCCGGCCCTTCGCGCCCCGCAGGCGCTCGCGCACCGGCTCGAAGGAGTCGCCCACCCGTTCCTGGAAGGTGAGAATCCAGCTCGGACCGAGGATCAGTGAGAGCTGCTCCTCCCGCACGAAGCCACCCTCCTCGTCCCAGTCCAACATCGGCAAGACGACGGCGTCGTAACCCGGATAGGCTTCCGCCTTCGGTCGTTGACCGACGTGCACCAGATCCTCCAGCACGAGAGGGTGGAGGCCGAAGTGCTCGCCGACGCGACGCACGAGATCGACGTCGTGGAGGCCGTCGATGTTGATCCAGCTCACCGACGGTGCGTCCCGCAGCGCCAGCACCTCGTCCACCGAGTCGACCTCGCTTTCCCGCAGTCGCTCAGCGTCGTAGTCGATGGCGCGGATGCGGACCCGTTCCATCTTCTGCTTGCCGGTGTGGACGAGAGTGCCGGGCGCGACACCGGCTCCCTTGACCTGCCGCCGGACGAAGCGCCCCACCACACGCATGGCGCGCAGGGACTGTCGGGGATCGAGGGGGTTTCGCCTAGACATCATGGACCTCCGTGGGGGACTCGGCCACGCTGGCCAGAGCGTCGTCGAACTGGCGCCGATAGAGGCGCGCGTATACGGGGCTGCGATCGAGCAACTCCGCGTGGGTGCCCTGATCCTCGATGCGCCCGCCGTCGAGGACCACGATGCGGTCGGCTCGGATGACCGTGCTCAGACGGTGGGCGATCACGAGGGTGGTGCGCCCCTCCATGAGCTGATCGAGTGCGTCCTGGACGAAGCGCTCGCTCTCGGCGTCGAGGCTGCTGGACGCCTCGTCCAGGATCAGGATACGAGGCCGCTTCAGGAAGACCCGCGCGATCGCCATGCGCTGGCGTTGTCCACCGCTCAACGTCACGCCCCGCTCGCCGATCCGTTGATCGTACCCGTCGGGAAACGACTCGATGAAGTCGTGCGCATAGGCGCGGCGGGCGGCCTCCTCGACTTCGTGGGCGCCGGCGTCGAGACGGCCGTAGAGCAGATTCTCGCGCACGGTGCCCGCGAACAGCATGGGCTCCTGCGGGACCAGCCCCACGTGGGACCGCAGATCGCCGGGCTCGACCTCGCGCACGTCGACCCCGTCGACGGTCACGCGGCCCGCGCCGACGTCGAAGAAACGCGACACGAGCGCGGCCAGCGTGCTCTTGCCCGCCCCGGACGGTCCCACGAGTGCCACCCGCTCGCCGGCCTCCAGAACCAGATCGATTCCCGAGAGCACCTCGGGCTGATCGTCTTCGTAGCGAAAGTGGACGGCCTCGAAGCGAACGACGCCCTCGAGCGGATCCGGCAGGCGGCGGGGGTGTTCCGCGACCGGCAGCTCGGACGGGTGCTCGAGCAGCTCGAAGATCCGACGCGCCGCCCCCGCCGCCTCCTGGATGTTGCCCCAGAAGCCGGCCAGGGAGGTGATGGCTCCGGCGATGGTCACCGCGTAGAGCAGGAAGGCGACGAGGGTCCCGGCGGACAGCTGGCCGGCCAGCACGAGGCGGCCGCCCTCCCACAGCACCGCGACGATGGCGCCGAAGGCGGTGAAGGTGACCGCGCCCGTCAGGCCCGCCCGCGCCACGCCACGCCGCAATCCGTCGTCCCGGGTCGCTCGAATCTCGCGCGCGTACGCCTCGGCCTCCCACGCTTCCCGCGTGAAGCTCTGGACCGTTCGGATCTGCGTGAAGACCTGCTCGGCCCGGGCGACCGCCGCCGCCAGTGTGTCCTGGATGCCGGTGCTCAACCGCCGGACCCGACGCCCGAAGAACCACGCGACGGTGATCGCCACCGGGATCGCGGTCAGCGTCACGAAGGTCAGGCGGGGGTTCGTGGCCGTGACCAGGATGAGTGCCCCCACGAGGAAGAGGGCCTGGCGCACCAACTCCGGAATCCCGAAGCGAAGCACCTGCTGCAGCACCCCCACGTCGGAGGCGATCCGCGACGACAGCTCTCCGACGCGGCGCACCGCGAAGAAGCCCGGCGGCTGCCAGACCAGACCCTCGAACAGGTCGGTGCGTAGCTCGGCGACGACGTGCTCCGAGACCGACGCGGTCAGGTAGCTCTGGGCGAAGTTCAGCACCGCCTGCACCGCGAAGAGGCCGAGGAGGAACAGGGCGATGCGATCCAGCGTGGCGGTGCCGGCGGCCGCGTCGGCGGCGAGGAACGCGGCGTCCAGAAGCTCCCGCACGACCAGCGGAAAGACGAGGCTGATGGCGCTGGTCAGGACGATCAGCACGGCGCTCCATACGAGGCGCCCGCGCCACGGTCTCAACCGCGGCGCGAGGCGGCGCAGGAACCCGAGGCTCCGAAGGCGGGAGGGGGTGGTTTCGGACATGTCCGTGAAGTGAAACGCAGGGTGCGGCGGGGAGTAACATAGGGTCCCCCGAACCACCCCACGACCCGACCGGCGCCGTGCTCTACCGTTCTCTCGTCGTCACCGTCGTCTGGACCCTCGCCCTGCTCTATCTCGGCAGTGTGGTCCACGCCACCGAATCCTCCCTCGCCTGCCCCGACTGGCCGACCTGTTTCGGCACGATGATGCCCGAGATGGTGGGCGGGGTGTTCTGGGAACACCTGCATCGACTCGTGGCCGGGGCGCTGATCCTCATCTTCGGCGTATCGACCTACCTCGCCTTCCGGGACGGCGGGCAACGTCGCTGGTTCGTCCGGGCGTCCGTGGCGGGGGTATTGCTTCTCCTGGTCCAGGCCGTCTTCGGCGGACTCACGGTGATCTACCGACTCCCCGACGCCGTCTCGACCACGCACCTCAGTCTCGCGTTCATCTTCCTATCTCTCGCGGTGGTGCTCGCGACGGCGGCCTCACCCCGCCGCGCCACGGCGACGGCCCTGTCACCGGCGGTGGCGCGCCCCCTCCGCCGGTGGGCGACCGGCGCGGCCGTCCTGGTTTTCATGCAGAGCGCGATCGGCGCCGTGGTACGCCACACCGATTCGGGAATGGCGTGCCCGGACTTCCCGACCTGCCTCGGGCAGTGGGTGCCGCCGATGGGGACGCATTACGTGGCGATCCACTTCACGCATCGCGTGGTCGCGGTCGTGGCCACCCTCGCCGTGATCGGTCTCCTGGTGGCGCTGATCCGGGTCGGCGCCCCGCGCCGACTGATCCGTCAGGCCTGGGCGGCCGTGGCGCTGGTAGCGGTCCAGTTCACGCTGGGAGTGGTGTCGGTCTTCACGATCCTCGCGGTGACCCCGGTGTCGCTGCACACACTCGGAGCGGCGGCCCTGCTGGCATTGCTCGTCCACCTCGCCACCGTGGCTCGGATGGACGTCGGCACGGATCGGACCCGTATCGAGCCGGACGCGGCTCCCGCGAGCACTTCGGCCTGATGGATGCTCAGGCCTTCGGAGACCTGCTGGCCCCGGTCAACGCGACACTGAACGCCACGGCCACCGGGTTCCTCGTGGCGGGCTTCGCGTTCATCCGATCGAAGCGGATCGACGCCCACCGCCGGGCGATGTCGGGCGCGGTGACCGCCTCGGCCCTCTTCCTCGTCTTCTACGTGACCCGCTTCTCGCTGACGGGGACGCACGAATTCGCCGGTACGGGGATGGCCCGCTCGGTCTACCTCACGATCCTCTTCTCCCACATGGTGCTCGCGGCCCTGGTCGTGCCGCTGGTGCTGCGCCTGCTGTTCCTGGCGTGGAAGGAGCGCTTCGACGCCCATCGTCGATTGGCGCGGTGGACGTATCCGATCTGGATGTACGTCTCGGTGACCGGCATCGTCGTCTACGTCATGCTGTACCACGTGTACGGATACCGGTGACCACCGCCGGGGGCTCCCGGGACGAGCGGCGGAACGAAGCCGTCGGGACGTTCGAGGTCCTGGCGGCGGCCTCGCTCTGGGGTACCTCCGGCCTCTTCTCGGTCTGGCTGTTCCGCGCCGGAGTCGGGCCCCTCGACGTCGCGCTGTTCCGCCCTCTGGTGGCGGCCGTGGCCCTCGCGGTCTGGGCGCTCCTGCGGCAGCGCTCCGCCCTGTGGCCCGGACGAGACCTCGCGGTTCTGTGGCTGGTGGGTGGCGGGGTCACGGCCGTCTTTCAACTCGGGTACCAGAGCTCGACGGAGGCGGTCGGAGTCCCGGCCACCGTGGGCATGCTCTATCTGGCGCCGCTGCTCGTGATGGCGGCCGGCGGTCCACTCCTGCGCGAGCGACCCACCTCGCGGCAGGTCGGATTCGGACTGGTCGCCGTCGCGGGTGTGTGGGCCGTGGTCTCCGGCGCGCGGGGCGTCGACGTCGTGCTCTCCGGGCGTGGAATCGCCTGGGGATTGGTCACCGCGGGTGGATACGCAGGCTACACCCTGTTCGGGCGTTGGGCCGCCGGGCGCTGGTCACCGCTGACCACGGTCCTGCACTCACAGGTGGGTGCGACCCTCGTGCTCGCGCTGGTCGTGCCGGTCGTGTGGGGACCGGTACGGTGGCCGAGCGAAGCGGGCAGTGCCGTTCTCCTCTCGGTGTACGGCGTCCTCACGGTCGCCGTCGCGGTCCTGTTGTTCTACGACGCGCTTCGGCGCATCCCGGCCGCTCGCGCCTCCGTGACCGCGACGATCGAACCGGTCGTCGCCGCGGTACTCGCCGCCGTGATCCTCGGTCAGACGCTCACGGGCTGGGGGTGGGCGGGGCTCGTGCTCGTCGTGGTGGGTGTGGTCGGAGCCACGGGACTCAGGCGCCGGGCAGCACCATCGTGACCACGGCGCCGCCGTCGGGGTGGTTGCTCACCTCGAGATGACCCCCGAAGCCCTCGATCACCTTGCGGGCGAACGGGAGTCCCAGCCCGAGCGCACCGGGGCGCGTCGTGTAGAACAGGTCACGTGCCCGCTCGAGCGCTTCGTCCGTGAAGCCCGGCCCACGGTCGCGGATCGTCACCCTCGCTTCGTCGCCGGAGTCCTCGACGGTCACATCCACGGTCTCCCGCCCACCGAAGTGACCCGCGTTGTGCAGGAGCAGATAGACGGCGTCGAGAAAGCTGGCCCGGTGAATGTGCGCCCGCACCGGGAACGCCGGCGCCGAGAACCGCACGGCCGTCTCCCAATCGGCGATGAACTCCCGGGTCACCTGCTGCAGCAGGGCGACGAGGTTGTGCGTCTCGTCGGGGGTCAGGGGCTCCCGCAGGAAGAACTCCAGGTCCTGCAGCCCCCCGAGCGCCCGGTCGACGCCCTCTCGGAGGAGTTCGCCGTCACCGTCGCGTACCGCTCGCAGCGGCGCCTCGACAGTCTCCCCGAGAAAAGCGGCGATCCGGCCGAGGGCCTGCCGTAGCGCGTCCTCGCGTGACGCGTCGACCGGCACCCAGGACGACGCGACGGCGTCCCGAACGTCCGAGATGGCCACGGGCTCGTCCGGCTCGCGACCGCCCGCCTCGCCGGTGCGCAGCGACGCGGACATGCGGGACAGCGCGGGAGCATAGGGATCGGGCGGCAATTCGGGCTCGGGGCGACGGCCCAGGACCCACCCGAGGGCGAGGGCAACGAGCGCGGCAAGCGCGGCGACGAACACCGAAACGGTCATGAGACGTCAGGTTCGAGGGTCCGACCTTGGGTCCACCGAGGTGGGCCCCGGCGGTCGTGCCGGAGCATCGGATCTTGATGACGTCGGGGCCCCGGTGCAATACGTTGGGTGCCATGAGAGCCGAACCGACCTTCGACCGAGCCGCCCTCGAGACGGTGCTTTCGGCCAGTTCGGATCCCCAGAACCCCGATGTCGACACGATCTACCGGATCGTGCGGGACACCCTCCGCATCGCCGTCGTCGGCCTCTCCCGAGATCCGTCGAAGCCGGCCCGCCGCATTCCGTCGTATCTGGCGGCGAAGGGCGCCGACATCTTTCCGGTTAATCCGTTCGCGGAACGGATTCTCGGACGCCCCGCCCGGGACCGTCTCGGCGACGTGACCGAAGAGGTCGATATGGTGCTCGTCTTCCGACCGTCCGACCAGGCGGGAGCCGTGGTCCTCGAGGCGATGGAGCGGGAGGAGCGTCCCTACATCTGGCTGCAGGAAGGCATCCGCGCGGACGCCGAGGCGGCGGCTGCGCGCGAGGCCGGACTGCTGGTCGTGCAGGATCTGTGCATCTACTCCGTGCACCGGGCCTTCGGTGACACGTTTCGCCGGGCCCGCGACCGCGACCCCGGCACCGCCGACATCCCGCGCTGATCGCGCGAGGAAGCCGGCGCCCCCCAGGTCCGAGCCGACTACAGCGCCGCCAGCTGGTCCCGAAGGAAGGCCGCGTGACCGCGTGCCTTCACCTTCCGCCAGGAGCCCTCGATGCGGCCGTCCGTACCGATCAGGAAGGTGCTGCGTACGATCCCCATGTACTTCCGACCGTACATGGACTTCTCCTGCCAGACCCCGTACGCCTGGGAAACGACGTGGTCCTCGTCGGCAAGAAGCGGGAAGTTCAAGTCGTACTTCGTCTTGAACTTCACATGTGACGCGACCGGGTCCGGCGACACCCCCACCACGTCCACGCCCAGCGCGGAGAAGGCGGGCAGGTCGTCGCGAAGCTCGCACGCCTGCGCGGTGCACCCCGAGGTGTCGTCCTTCGGGTAGAAGTAGAGCACCAGACGGCGCCCCCGGAAGTCGGACAGCGATACGGTGGAGCCGTCGTCGGCAGGAAGCGAGAAGTCGGGAGCCTGGTCACCGATGTCGATCATGGTCAGCCGGCCTCCAGCTCCGGCTCGGGTCCACGAAGCAGGTCGCCGACCGGTTCGCGCTCGCGCGCGCGGATTTCCCCGGTCGCGGTCCAGCGGCACTGCGCGTCGCCGCGGGCCTCGCACTCCGAGTGGACCACCTGTCCATCTTCACCGACCGCCTCGCGCAGGATCTCCTGACACAGACCGGTGATGAAGCTGCAGGCGGCGCCACGCGAGTCCGCGCGGTAGAAGAGCAGGGAGCGGCCCTCCAGAGCGTACGGCTCGGAGGTGAACGCACCGATGCGGTTGCCGAACAGCTGTCGGAGTCGTCGTCCCGTGCGCCTTCTCGCCAGTCGGAACGCGACCGCCGTAGGCAGAGCGCGCGCGATCCGCCCGGGTCCGGAGCCGTCCACATCGGCGAGGCGTTGCCCGGCCCGCAGGAAGATCTCCTCGGCATCCGGACGCCGCAGGACGAGACCCATCAGGTCGATCACTTCGGTCTCGGTCATGCGGCGACGCTTTTTCACCGCCTCGCCGTACTGCCGGATCTGGCGATCGACGACATCGCTCAGACCCAACCGCCGTGGCAGGGTCACGCTCGGGTTTTCGTCCTGAAGGATCTCGGCGGGGCGATCCTGCGATCGGATCACTTCCAACAGAGTCAGGCCGAAGACCGCCGCGATGCGACGTGTTGTGGGATCCGGTGGGCTCACGAGGGGACCGCAGCTCGGGTCGATGGGACGGCGTTAATGTCGCGGAGAGAGGGAGGTTTTTCAAAACGTACGGTTTTGAGCCTGACAGCGATGCGGACTGCGGCTAAGTCCTTTTCGTGTCGACGCGATGTCCGCAGGATCGGGGCGGAGTGCGCCGCGTGGGGTTCCGGAGCGCCATCCCAGGGGGGGCTTGGTGGGTTCGAGGACGTTCGCCGGCCCTCCGCCCTTTCGCGTGGGCGTTGCCAGCCCCCCGTCCGGCGGCCGAAGTTGCGGGATGCGTCGATATCGAGCTTTCGATCCCCCCGAGTACGTGGATTGGACCGCGGATCCCGAGATCCTCCAGTCCTACCGGAGGCGGATCCAGGACGACCCCCAACGCTCCGCCCTCCTGGGAGCTCTGGAACGGTCGGATCATCTCCGGTTGTATCGGGACCTGCTGAGGACTCGCCTCCACGACATCGGGCTGAAGCGATGGGTGCGGACCGGCGTGATCTCGAAGGCCTGGCTGGGGACGGGCGAGGAAGCGGTGACCGTCGGGACCGTCGCCGCCCTCGAACCCGAGGCCGACGTGGTCTGCCCGATGATCCGCAACGCCGGCGCACTCCACATGATGGGCGTGCCGCTGTCGGACCTCTTCCGGGGCTATCTCGCGACCGAGGACTCGCTCTCGGCCGGGCGCGACCTCCACATCGGCGATCTGGGCCGCAACGTGCTCCAGCCGATTAGCCACATGGGAACGAACGCCGAAGTCATGACCGGTGTGGCCCTG
The DNA here is from genome assembly GCA_018678395.1 of Gemmatimonadota bacterium. Classification (GTDB taxonomy): domain Bacteria; phylum Gemmatimonadota; class Gemmatimonadetes; order Longimicrobiales; family Gaopeijiaceae; genus Gaopeijia. Next base: position 11,822 of record JAHHMJ010000089.1, read on the forward strand.
GCGTTCCGGCTGCGGAAGGAACCACGTGTCGCGCTGACCTTCATCGGTGATGGAGCCACCAAGACGGCGGCCTTCCACGAGGGGATCAACCTGGCGGCGGTGCTGGGGCTGCCGATCGTGTTCGTGATCCAGGACAACCACGTCGCGCTCGGCACGCGACGTGAGGCCCACGGGGCCGGCGCTTCCGGGGATTGGGCCGCGGCCTATGGAATCCCCTCCTGGCACGCCGACGGGAATCACGTGCTCGACACGTACGCCGCCACACGACTCGCCGTGGACCGCTGCAGGCGCGGGGAAGGACCTTCACTCGTGGTGGCCGAGACGTTCCGCATGGGCGGGCACGCGACCCACGACGAGCGCGAGGCGCGCGAGACCTTTCCGGCGGAGTTGTTCGAACACTGGGGTCGCCGGGATCCGGTGGGGCTCTACGAGGCCTACCTGCTGGAAGAGGGCGTCCCGGGAGCCGAACTCGGCGCGATCGAGCAGGAAGTGACCATCGAAATGGACGCGGCCGCCGACGAGGCACGCGAATCGCGAAACCGGCCACCTTCGCCCGAAAGCGCGAAATATGTCGGTTTTTCCGAGGGAGGACCCCTGACTGGAATCGAAAAACGACCAATTTGACTTCATGAACGCTTTTGGTCGAAACGGGGGACTTTACAACCGCGTTCGGATTCGCGAGGTTGATCGGGCAGTCGAGAATGATTCCTGATAAACGTCGCCCTGAGGACGCTCGATGCTCGCCACGAACGAGACGGCCAACCACACCGCCGATCTTCCGATCTCCGAGCTGACCGACGAGCAGTTGGTCACTGCTCATCTCGAGGGTCGGGATCACGCGTTCCAGGCGCTGTACGACCGTTACCGCGATCGCCTCGTCCATTTCATCACGCGCAAGACGGGCGACGGTGACCGGGCGCAGGACCTGGTCCAGGAAGCTTTCATTCGGGTGACGCGTCACCTGCATCGCTTCGACACCACGAAGAAGTTCTCGACGTGGGTGTACACGATCGCGAGCAATCTCTCCAAGAACGAGCTGCGCAACCGGTCGCGGAGTCCTCTGGTTCTGTTCCAGAAGCTTACGAACAACTGGGACGACGATCATCGGCCGCTGCAATTCGAGGATCTCTCGTTCCGTCCCGACGATCTCTATCACAAGCGCCACCTGCGCCGCCTGGTGGAGGAGACCGTGCAGGAGCTTCCGGAGCACCATCAGCTGGTCTTCCGTCTCCGCGAGATCGAGGGGAAGAGTTACGAAGAGATCGCCGACATCACGGGCGTGAATCTCGGTACGGTGAAGAGCCGGCTGCACCGGGCTCGCAATTCGTTCGCGCAGCGCATCGAGCCGTTCCTGAACTGACGGCCGCGAGCGGAGTTTCCGCGAAGACGCTCCGCTCGTCGAGTCTCGCACGGCCGGCCCTCTCCACGGGGGTCGGCCGTGCTCGTTTCGGCCCGCAACGTGGTTCGGCTCCACCCCTTCGACTACCTTCACCACGTCGTCGTCTACGCCCACCTTCGACCCATTCGCCGACCGTGTTCGAGGATCTCCGCCGGGCCTTTCGCGAGGCCATGGACAACTTCCAGAACGAGTTGAGCCGGGACCACGTGCCCGGAACCGTCGACCGCCTCCTCTCGGGCATGGTCGACGAGGTGACCGAGGCGAAGACCCGACTCGCGGATCTCGAGCACCAGCTGGAGAAGACGCGAGCGGAGGCGGCCCGGGAGGCCTCGGAGATCGCAACCTGCGATCGACGGGCCGAAATGGCGCGTCAGATCGGGGACGAAGAGACGGAGCGGGTCGCGATGGAATACGGCGACCGGCATCGCCGTCGAAAAGAGGTGCTCGACAACAAGGCCGAGGCGCTCGCAGAAGAGGTCGTGCTGCGGACGGGTGAAGTCGACGAGATGCTGGACAAGGTCAAGGAAGCGCGCACACGTCGAGACGCTCTCGCCGCGGAGTCCGGTCGTACCGGAGCGCGCGAGTCGATTCGTGAGAGCGATGCGCTCTTCTCCGAACTCGACCGCATGGCCGAGAAGATCGGCGACACGGACGCCGAGGCCGACGCCGCGCGGTCCATGGGCGAGTTCGACCTCCGCGTCGACCCGGACGAGCCGATCCGCCGCCCGGCGGTCGACTACGACGCCGCCCTCGAGGAACTCAAGCGTCGGATGGGTCGCTCGGACTGAGGCCTTCGACCTCCGGTGAGGTGGTCCCGGCTTCGAGCGCGAGCAGGCCCGCACACTCGCCCGCCAGGAACAGCAACTGGTCGCGCACCGACCCCAGAGTCACGGCCGCTCCCCCGAGCACGACACCCCAAGAGTCCCCACCGTACCGGCCCAACGCGAGAGTGAGCTGCGAGCCGACCATGCGTATGTC
>JAHHMJ010000045.1 GCA_018678395.1 Gemmatimonadota bacterium
ACTCGGTCGGGATCGTGGTGGAGACCGGCCGCGTTCTCGTCGAAGCCTCCCGCGGTGCAAGGAGGATGTGGGTGTGGCCGTGACCCTCGGGATCGAGGTCCGCCCCCGAGCGGCACCGTGCGGGCCACGAGCCGTGGTCCTGCCCGTCGCACTGCTTCTGCTTCTCGCGGCCACCTTGCTCATACACGGCTCCGTCGTCGTCTCTTCCGCGCTTCTCCGCGGGGGCGACGAAGCCTGGGCTGCCGTGCAGGTTCGCCGTGCCGCCGGTGGCGCGGCTACGCGTGCCGCCCTCGGCGGACCTCCCTCCAACGGGCAGGTGGTCGCGGACCGCGTCGACCTCCGTGTCGTCGCCCACGCCCTCTCGCCCGAGGTGACGCTTTTCGAGGGCCGGGCCAGCGCCTCCGGCGCGACGTGGGCGGCGGGTCGGCTTCGATGGCGTGCGGATCCCCGTGTACGCGCCTCGGAGGGAGCGTCGATCCGCTGGGGCGGTCGCCTCACGCGCGTCGGTACCTCGACTCGACTGGAGGCGGCTTCGGATCGCAGCTGTGGCCTCGCGGTGGGACCGGCGCTCCAGGGGGCGCTCGGACCGGACGGGGTGCGGATCGGGCCACTCGATGCGGACGGACTCGCGGCTCTCCTGCCGCGGGGTGATCCCCGCACTGGCTGCGCGGGCGTCTGTCCCGTCGCCGCGATGACGGTGGCGGGCCCCCTGCGCCTGGCGACCGGGAGCATCTCCGGTCTCCTGCTGGTCCGTGGTGACCTCGAGCTGGACGGCGACGTGCATGTCCGCGGCGTGCTGCTGGTCGAGGGGGATCTCCGGATCCTGGGGTCGGCGCGTGTCGAGGGAGCGGTGCAGGTCCAGGGCGACCTCGCCCTCGAGCACACGGCGTCCCTCGTCGGCGATGCCTGCACGGTGGCGAGCACCTGGCACGGCGGTGTCGCCGACCGGGTCGGACCGGTCCTTCTGGAACCGGCGCCGTGGGCGCTCTGGGGAGGCACCCCATGACCGGCAAGGCGTATCGACGCCCCCGGCAAACCTTGCCGGGTGAGGGAACAGATGGTGCCGCCCCCTCGGTCCCGACCAGAGAGATCGCAAGGTAGGACACGCCTTTCCGGCTGGCACGGATCTCGCACGTCGCAACGGTGCGCGATCGGGACGACGCGTGGGTTCAGAGATCGGCGGTTCAGCCGAGAATACTGAATCGACACTCCTGCTACCACGAAACGAATAGGCCATGGGACTCTTCCGACGGAACCGATCCTCCGTAGGGCTCGACATCGGCAGCGGCTTCGTCAAAGTGGTCGAGGTCGACCACTCCGGCGGTCAGCCGGAGGTGAAGCGTGTGGCCATGCGTCCCCTGCAGCCCGACGCGATCGTCGAGGGGGAGATCATGGACTACGGGCTCGTGGCCGGGACGGTCAGCGATCTCTTCGACGAACTCGACTTGAAAGGTCAGAACGTCGTGACCGCCGTCGGTGGACACGACGTGATCATCAAGAAGATCCAGATGGATCGCATGAAGGAAGGGGACGCACGCGAGGTCATCCGCTGGGAGGCCGAGCAGCACGTCCCCTTCGACATCAAGAGCGTCGAGCTCGACTTCCAGGTTCTCGATCCGGATTCGGACGCGCCCCAGATGGAAGTGCTCCTCGTAGCCGCCAAGCGCGAGCTCGTGGACCACAAACTCGGGCTGCTGGTCGAAGCGGGCCTGAACCCCGGCGTCATCGACGTCGACGCCTTCGCGCTCCACAACGCCTTCGAGCACAACTACCCCGAGGCGATGGAGGGTGTGGTCGCCCTGGTGAACGTGGGTCACGAGGTGACCAACGTGAATCTACTCGAGGGCGGCGTACCGATTCTCACGCGTGAGATCCCTTTCGGCTCCCGCAAGATCCGTGAGGACCTTCAGCGGGAACGCCAGCTCACGTCGGAAGAGGCCGAGGACGTGGTCCAGGGTCGGGCCGGGCTGGACGGGCTCGATCGCTTCGTCCAGACGAGCGCGGACGAGATCGCAGTCGGCATCGAGCGGGCCGCGGCCTTCCTCATGACGCGCCAGTCCGGAGACGGGCTCGGCCGGATCTACCTGAGCGGGGGAGGGGCCCGGATTCCGGGCATGACCGACGCGCTCGGCGAGCGGATGGGCGTCGAGACGGTCCTGGTCAATCCCTTCGAACGGGTTCCCGTCGATCCTGCGGCCGGCGGAGAGATCCGCCTCGAAGAGGCCGCTCCCATGTTCCTGCTTCCGCTGGGCTTGGCCCTGCGGACCGCGTGAAGCGAGGCGCATCGTGCTTCAGGTCAATCTGATCCCGGACGGTCGCAGCAAGAAGAGGCGCGGCGGTGGTTTCAGCCTCTCCCTGCCCACCTTTTCACGCATGCCCGACCGCTGGGTGCTCGGCGCCCTGGTCGCCGTCCTCGGTGCCGTGGGTGTCGGGGCTGGTCTCTGGTACTCCTCGGAAGGTCGACGGGCCGAGGTCGAGGTCGCGCTCGAACGCGCGGTCCAGGATTCGTCGCGCTTCGCGGATCTGATCTCGCGTACGTCGGCGTTGACCGCGCGGCGGGATTCGATCTTCGAGAAGGTCGGCATCATCCAGGAGATCGACCGGGACCGGTTCGTCTGGCCTCACATCCTCGACGAGGTGGCGCGGTCGCTGCCTGAGTACACCTGGCTGACCGAAGTCGTGCAGGTGCAGGAGGTGCCGCTGAAGGTCCAGGTCTCGGGCCGAGCCGGCAACATCTTCGCGATCACGGTCTTCATGAATCAACTGCAGGCCTCGCCCTTCTTCTCGCAGGTCACGTTCCTCTCCTCCGAGGAGAGCATCGAGAACGCGGGGACCGTTGAGAGCCAGGCCGTTCAGGAGTTCCAGCTCGAGCTCGAGTACGAGCCCGTTCCGCTCGAGGAACTCGAGACCGTTCCGCTCTTCGGGACGGACACCAGCATGTCCGAAGACGTGGGGACCGAACCGGCCCCGGAGGAGAACTGATGGCGCTCTTGCCCCAGGAACCGAGGCAGCAGGGAGCCCTCGTCGCGATCGTCGTGGCGCTGGCCGGCTTCTACCTGTTCTACGACGCCATGCTCACTCCGGCGAACACCGAGATCGCGGACATGGCGACTCGTCTCGAAGTGCTGGAGTCGCAGAACCGCACGGCGCAGATCACGGCCACGCGGGGAGGGGCGGATCTCGAGGAGCGAACCGAGCTCTACGAGCGCCACGTGCGTCGCCTCGAACAGCTCATTCCCGCGCACGAGGAAGTGCCGCAACTCCTCTCCGACATCGCCGCCCTGGCCCGTCGCATGAACGTGAACTGGGCGGACGTGATTCCAGAGGCCGACGATCTCGGGACGTTCTACGACAAGAAGAGCTATTCCGTCCGCGTCGAGGGCGAATATCACGACGTGGGTCGTTTCGTTACCGCGGTGGCCTCGCTGCCCCGGATCATCACCCCGGTGAACATGGACCTCCAGGGTCTTCTCGAGACGCACAGCGCTCGGGACTACCAATCACCGGTGCAGGCGTCATTCCAGATCCAGACCTACGTGGTGCCGCCACCGGGAAGCCGGACGGTACCCGCAGATACCCTTCCCGGGAGTGATTCATGAGGTCGTTTCGCATGTGGACCGCCCTCTTCGGCGCGGCCTTCCTGCTTCCCACGGGGGTCCTGGCACAACAGGGCACCGAGAACCAGGAGCCGCCGATTCGCGCGGCCGCGGCAGGAGAGCCGGAGGCCGAGCTGACGTTCGAGCGCGAGGTCTTCGCCTACCCGCTGTTCTCGCGCCGGAATCCGTTCCTCCCGCTCCTCGCCAGTGAAGAGGGCGGGCCCCGATGGGAAGGGATGCGTCTGGAAGGAGTCGTCTACGACGCCGACGCGCAGTACAGCATCGCCATCATCAGCTCGGGTCGTGCCGGACTACGGGGCCAGCAGGAGGCTGAGGCCGCATCCGGCACGGTTGGCGAGATGGCACGCCTTCGCGTGGGTGAGCGCTGGGGCAATGTCCGGGTCCTTCAGATCCGGCGGGATCATGTCCTTATCGAGGTCGAGGAATTCGGCCTGACGGAGCAGAGAACGATGCATCTTCCGGTTCGTGGCGAAGGAGGCCCCCGATGACTTCGACCCTTCTCGCCCTGTGGTCGGGGTTCGTCGTTGGGATCGGCGGGCCCGTGACCGAGGTGACGGTGCGCCCCGCAGCAGCGGAGACCACCGAGATCCTGATCGCCGTCGATGGCCCCGTCGAGTTCCGTGAGTTCACCATGGAAGGCCCCAACCGGCTCGTCGTCGATCTGTTCGGCGCGCGCCACGGCCTCGAGGTGGGCAACTTCGCGGACGTGAACCGTGGGGGCGTGGCCAGCATTCGCACCAGCCAGTACTCGGACGACATCGTCCGGGTCGTGCTGGAGCTGGATGCGCTCGCTCCGTACGAAATCGTGTCGGAGCCGGGCCGCATCCGCGTCGTCATGCAGAACGGTAG
>JAHHMJ010000055.1 GCA_018678395.1 Gemmatimonadota bacterium
GTCACATGGTACATCTGGGCGATCGGCAGGAGCGGACGGTGCCAACTGCGCCCTCGGTTGGTCGAGATCGAGATGCCCTGATCGTGCCCGACGATCATGCGGTCGGGGAGCAGCGGGTCGATCCACATGTCGTGGTTGTCTCCCCCCGCGTTGCCGCGGCGGGTGGAGAGGGCCCCGTCCACGGACACGGAATGGCGCGTTGCGAGGAAGTGCACCTCGTCGGGGTCGTCGGTCGCAACCGCGGCCCGGTTGTAGTAGTGCGGCCGCTGGACCAGGGTGTGGTCGGCGTTGACCATGTCCCAGGTGGCGCCCCCGTCGTCGGACCGCCACACGACGCCCTCGTGCTCGTAGTCGAGGTCGTCGACAGCGACGTTGACGTCGGTCTCGATCAGCGCGTAGATGCGGTTCGGATCGGCCGGCGTGCCCGCGAGCCCGACCTTGCCCACGGTACCCTCGGGGAGACCGCGGCCCTCGATGCGAGCCCAGGTCGTGCCGCCGTCGCGGGTCTCGAACAGCCCCGATCCCGGCCCGCCGCTCCACCGCCCCCAGGTGCGAATGTGCATGGTCCACATCCCCGCGATGAGGTGGTCGGGGTCGGAGGGGTCCATCCAGAGGTCGCTGGCCCCGGTGCGGTCGTCGGTGAACAGCACGCGGTCCCACGTCGCGCCGCCGTCCCGAGTCCGGAAGACGCCCCGCTCCTCCTGTGGCCCGTAGAGGTGGCCGAGCGCCGCCACCCAGGCCGTATTCGGGTCCTCGGGATGCACGATCACCCGGGCCACGCGCCCCGTGCGTTCGAGCCCCACCAGCCGCCAGCTCTCGCCACCGTCGTCCGACCGGAACACGCCCGCACCGTGGCTGACGTTCGAGCGGATGAACGGCTCACCCGTGCCCGCCCACACGACGTCGGGGTCGGACGGAGCCACGGCGAGCGCACCGATCGACTGCACGCCGTGGTCGTCGAAGACCGAACGCCACGAGTGCCCTCCGTCGACGCTTTTCCAGATGCCACCCGAAGCCGCACCCACCCAGTAGACGTTGGCGTCACCGGGGACGCCGGCTACCGCACTGACCCGGTTGCCGACGGGGCCGACGTGCCGGTATCTCAGGGCGTCGGTTGCTCCCGCCGCGAGCGAGGACGAAGGCATCGGCGCTGGTTGGGCCATGCCGGGCATCGCCGAGACCAGGACGACGCCGGCGATGGCGAGGGTGCTGACGGAGAGACGACGGAGGTGCATCTTCGACTCCTGAAGGGACGGACCGGGTCGTCGCGGACCCGGCGGGCAAAGTAGTCGGCGCGCCCGCGCCCGCCACCGTCGACCGGGTTGCGCCCGAACGCTCGGACAGGGGGAACCGTGCGGCGATCGACCAAACCGAGGCGCTCGATGAGGCGAGCCCGAATGTCGGGTGTCGCCGTCTTTGCAGGCGGCGTCGCGGTCGCGGCTGCGGCGACCGCCGGGGCCGTGCTCGGCCGCCTGCCCACACCGGACCTCGCGCCCGCATGGGGGAGCGCATGGAGCGAGAGGGTGATCGGCGCAGACGCCGGCCTCGTAGCCGCGGTCGCCGAACGGATCGCCCTCACTTCGGGGCTGCTCCTCTTCGCCACCGGGGCGGGTCTCCTGACCGTCCTGGTGCTCGGCCTGGGGCGTCGGGAGGACGGTCGGGCGGGACTGGCCGTGCGAATGGCGCTCGGCGCGGGCCGGCTGGAGCTCGCACGCGCCCTCATTCGTGCGGCGGGCCGCCGTATCGCTGCAATGGCGGCCCTCGGGGTGGGCCTCGGGGTCACGGCCGTCGCCGCGCTCGATCTCACGTGGCCCGGACTGCCCTGGCGCGAGCTCACCGAGGCGGCGCCGATCGGTACCTCGCCGTGGTGGCTGATCCTCGGGACCGGCGCTGCGGGCGTCTCGCTGGGGGTGGCTGCCCTCGGCGTTCTCTCGCCGCTTCCCGGCCTCGCAGCTCGAGCCCCCACGCTCCTGCGGGTGGGGCGCGGCGTGACCGACGATCCACGGGCCGGTACGCTGCGCCGCTGGGCGGCTACGGCCCAGATCGCATCATCTCTGGCGCTGGCACTGGTCGGTCTCGGTCTGGCTCGGGGGACACAGGTCGCCGACGCGCCGGCGAACGCGTCGCGCCTCGGACCGGGGGCCATGGCGGTCGGGCGATATGCCGCCCTTCCCGAGATCGCCGCGACGTCTCTGCCCGCGATGGCCGACGGGCTGCTCGCGTCACCGGGGGCGTGGACCGGCGTGGGGACGCGGGACCTCGTCACGGTCGACTGCGGCGCCTGCGTTCGTGGCGTCTGGTATCTTCCGGTGTACGGGGTGGACTCGACCGTGCACGCCGTCCACGGGGGGGTCATCGAGGCCCTGGGGGGGCGGTTCGTCGAGGGTCGCGGCTTCACGGCGGACGACGGTCGTGACGCCGAATGGGTCGGTGTGGTCAACGACGCGTTCCGACGGCACTTCGAAGGCGGTGCACCGATCGGACGTCGGATTCGACTGTCGGGAGGGGGCGATCGATGGGTGCGGATCGTCGGGGTCGTCGAGTTGCCCGCTTCGTCCGGACCGGGCGCCGCGAGCGCGGACGAGCCGACCCTGTGGCTCTCTCTCGCACAGCATCCCGCCCGGATCGTCGAGGGCGTTGCGGAGCAGGTGCCCCCTGCCGGCTACCGCGTCCTCGACGAGCCGCGTCCCCTGGCCGAGCTTCGCAGCGCATCGCTCGCCCCGCTGGCCTGGTCCGGTTGGATGCTGGCGGCCGGTGGACTGGCGCTGCTCCTGCTCGCCTTCACCGGCTCGGCCGAGGTCGCCCGGGTCGAGGCGCGGGGGCGAGCCCGTGCCGCCGCGATTCGACTCGCGCTCGGCGCTTCGCCGAACGCGGTGGCGCGGGCGTTGCTCCGCCGTACCACCACCTCGACCGGTCTCGGCATCGTGCTGGGCATCGCGGTGGGCGCACTGCTGGGGCGTGCGCTCGGCGTCGTCGGAGGGCTGGGCGTGACCCTGCCGGTTGCCCTCTCGGTGATGATCGTGGTCGCCGTCGGCGTCGGGGTCAGGCCGAGCGTTCGAGCACTCGGTCGGCTTCGGCCCGCCGAGCTGCTTCGCGAGGAGTAGGCGGGAACCGAGGTCCTGCTACCGGGTCTGTCGAGATATGCACGAACGACGATACGGCGACGACGAGGTGCGCGAGATCCTCGCGCTGGCCACCGAGGTCACGTCGACCGAGCCGGGCCGACCGGTTCCTGCCGCGCCGAGCGCCGCCCACGGCCTGACGCTGCAGCAGCTCCAGGACGTGGCGGCCGAAGCGGGCATCGCGCCCGACCGGATCGCGGTCGCCGCGCGTTCACTGGATGTTCTGCGGTCGGCGAGGGGTGCCGGAGACCCGTATTGGGGGGTGGAGATCGACGCCACACACACGGTCGCCCTGCCCCGGATGATGACCGACGACGAGTGGGACCGCTTCGTGGTCCGCCTCCGGGACACCTTCGGTGCGCCCGGTCAGGTGCGGAAGGAGGGGTCGCTGCGAACGTGGACACAGGGCTTCCACAAGGTTCTCCTC
>JAHHMJ010000249.1 GCA_018678395.1 Gemmatimonadota bacterium
CCCGGGACCCTTCGTCGCGTCTGCGCCCCCGATGCCCCTCATTGCCGCTCGATGACGCATCCGGCCCCGAGGTACGAAGCGCTGGCACCCGCCCGGCCGTAGCACCCGGCCGGGGCCGAGATTCCCCCGCTGTCGGTGCCCCGCAACGTCACCGAGACCGCGTAGTCGCCCTCGACGTACGGGAGCCGGACGAGCCACCGATCTTCGTCGATGACGACCTCGCCCGGATCGACCCGGAGGTAGTCGTCGACGAGGGCCTCGGGCTCCGGCGGTGTGCGCCGGGACGAGACCAGCTCGAAGTCCGCGGCGGAGGCGGCCGGGTCGGAGACGCGGAAGGTGAAGTCGTGTCTGCCCCGGAGCGGCTCGGGCGTCGCAATCGTCGTTCCGAGCTCGAACTTCACCGCGTAGGTCCCCGGACGCAGGCCGTTCACGCTCCCCGGCCCGGTGCTGTCGCCGCATCCTCCGAGCACGCCGAGGCCGAGCGCCCCCGCCAGAGCCACCCGAAGACCCCCGCGCACCACCGACGCACCGGTCATGAGTCCGCCCCGCCACGCCCCCGGAACTCGTCCGGAGTCACCACCATGTCCTGCTCGCTCCATTCGGTTTCCAGCTCCACGCCCAGTCCGTCGGCCATTCGGTTCACATAGTTGTAGTAGGAGACTACCTGGCAGATGTCGAGCACCGCGGCATCCGAGAACCCGTGCGCCCGAAGCGCCTCGACGTCCCGCGCGGTGACGGCGTGCGGGCGCCGCGTCAGCAGCTCGGCGTAGTCCAGCATCGCCCGATCCGCCGCCGACACCACGGCGCCGGCCGGGTCCAGCGCGAGCGCCCGCGCCAGTTCGTCCGAATCCATCAGCGTACGGAGGCCCGCCCCGTGGTGGTTGATTCAGTAGAAGCAGTCGTTGAACGAGGACACGGCGACCGCCAGCATCTCCCGCTGGACCCGCGTCAACGGAGACCGGCCCCGCATGAGGTGGGCGTACAGCTCGACGTGGTCCTTCATCGACCGCGGATTCAGCGAGTGGATCCGAATGATGTTGTCGAGCGTACCGTCCCCTCGATCGTACCGTCCGTAGAGCTCGGCCAGCAGACCCTCGGCTTCGCCGTAGGGGACGTATGGGATGAAGGCCATGATCCACCCTGCCGGGGTTAACGTTCACCGCTCCGTCGGTGTCTTCATCGACGGGACGAGCCGCCTAGCTTCGGGCGTCCGCACCCGACGGTCAACCCAACCCACCCCGACCGGTCTCAGCGCTTTCGAGCGACCGAGGGTCCACGGGGTGTCACTTCACGAAACCATCACAGGTCCATCGATGATTCGCACCACGCGATTCGGACTCGTGGCCTTGGCCGCGACCGCTCTTCTGCCGCTCACGCTCTCCGCCCAGGATCCGGTTCTCGGCGAGGTGGAGCCCTACACCGTGGGCTCGGCACTCCCGCCGACGACGCCGGGATCCACGCTCATCGAGATGACGCTCGAAGACGCGATCGCCCGCGCCCTGGACGTGAACCTGGACCTGCAGAGCGCGCGCCTGAATCCCGAGATCCAGGCGTACGCACTTCAGGGGGCCCACGCCGCGTTCAGCCCGACGCTGAGCACGTCGTTCGGGTTCAACAACTCCACGTCCCTGTCGACCAGCCAGCTCGACGGAGGCTCGTCGATCACCAACGAGCGGGCGACGCTGAATACGTCGCTGTCGAAGCTGATGCCGTGGTCGGGTGGCCGACTCAGCGCGAACTTCAACAACGCGCGCACCGAGACCAACAACTCGTTCGCGACCCGCAATCCGAGCTACAGCTCGTCGATCAACCTCAGCTTCACCCAGCCTCTGCTGGCGGGCTTCTCGATCGACAATCAGCGGGCGGCGTTGGAGACCCAGGAAATCCAGACCGAGATCACCGACCTGCAGCTCGAGTCCCAGATCGAGAACATCACCGGGCAGGTGCAGAGCGGGTATTGGACGCTGCGGGCGACGATCGAGCAGATCGAGATCCAGCGCCTGAGCCTCGCGCAGGCCGAGCAGCTCCTCGCCGAAAACCGGGTGCGCGCCGATCTGGGCCGAGCGACGGAGTTCCAGGTCATCCAGTCCGAAGCGCAGGTCGCCAGCGCGCAGCAGGCGCTGCTCAATGCCGAGATCCAGTGGCGGAACCGCGAACTCGCGCTCAAGCAGCTCCTGCTCGACGGGGCGGGTGACCCCCTGCTGACGGCCACCATCAATCCGGTCGACCTCCCCGAGCTCGAGATCCCGAACGTCGACCTCGACGGGGCCGTGGAGAACGCCCTTGGGGCGCGGACCGACCTGCGGCAGCAGCGGGAGCAGTTGGAGATCTCCGATATCAACCTCGACGTGTCCCGCAGCAACCGTCTCCCCACCCTCGACCTCACGGCGTCGTACGCGCTCCAGGGCGTGGGTGGGGACCTGTTCCAGCGGGGCGACCTCGGTGGTGATCCGCTCCTGGTCTCGTCGGGGGGATTCGGTGACGGGCTGCAGGCCATCGCGGACCGCGACGCCCCGACGTGGAACGTCAGCCTGAACGCGTCCTACCCGATCGGCACCAACGCCCAGGCGACCGCGCTGGAGCGGGCCCGCCTGCAGTATCGCCAGCAGGAACTCGCGCTGCGCAGTCAGGAGCTCGGCGTCGTTACCCAGGTGACCGCCGCCGGCCTCGCGGTGCAGAACACCTTCCTGCAGTACGAGGCGGCGCAGCGCTCGCGCGCCGCATCCGAGCAGAATGTGGCGGCTGAACTCGCCCGCTTCGAGGTGGGCGTAGCCACGAACTTCGAGCTCGTCACCGCACAGAACCAGCTCACGACCGCCCGGCTCTCCGAGTTGCAGGCGCTGATCAACCACCTGACCGCAGTCGCCGACTTCGAGCGGGTGCAGCGAGTCGGAGGCGGGTTCTGACGGGCGAGTAGCAGGCCGGCAGTCCCAGCCTCGTCAGAAACCGAACTCGGGTCCGCGTCCCAGACGTATGGGGCCGCGGGCCCGACTCGGATCGACCTCCCGCCCCTTCTGAAGGAACCGGACCCTTCCCCGGGCCGCGAGCCGTCGGCCGGCGGCCCTCGCGTCCTCCATCAGTCCCCGCCACGCCTCCGGGCGTACCCGTCGCGCCGCCTCCGAGGGACAGATCGTCGACCCGCCCGCCCTCGCCGCCAGCAGCTCGAGAACGGCCCGCTCGAGGTCCTCGTCCTTCTGACGGACGCCTCGGCTGCGGCAGCGGCGGCTGCAGTATCGCACGTGCTCCCAGTCCCGCGCCCATTTCTTCCGCCACTCGAAGGTGCGGCCGCAGGACGCACAGGTCTTTGCGTCGCCCCTCACGACCGCACCCACATCCATCCCTCCTGCTCCCGAACCTCGGCATCGTCGGGAGCCGGGGGGCAGCGCCCCCCCAGAAAGTCCACGGCGGCGAGGACGCACAGGACGGCATCCAGGGTGTCGGCCTGTTCGAGTGCGTTGTCCACGGCCGTCTCAGAAAGCTCGACGACCTCACCGAGGCGGTCGACGATGACTCGACGGATGGCGCAATCGGACGGATTCTTTCCCTTGTAGCCGCGATCCGGCCACTGCCACTGACGCTGTGTGGCGGCCGGGTACACCTCGATCACGCCGGAGGC
>JAHHMJ010000299.1 GCA_018678395.1 Gemmatimonadota bacterium
GTTCTATCCCCCGAACAACTTCGGGGGAGACGGCATCGGCATTCAACGTCTCGCCCGCGGCCTCGTGCGCCGGGGGCATCACGTGACGGTCGTCCACGATGTCGATGCGCACACGATGCTGTACGACGGCCCTGAACGGGTTCCCGGGCCTGAGCCCGATGGTCTCGAGGTGGTGCGTCTGCGCAGCTCGCGGCCGGCCTTGTCGACGGTGCTCACGCACCAGACCGGTCGCCCCATCGTCAACGGCGCGCGCATCCGGGAGTTGCTGGACGAGGGGGACTTCGACGTCGTCAACTTCCACAACATCACCCTCGTGGGTGGGCCGGGCCTGCTCTCGTACGGGGGGGACGCGGTTCGCCTGTACATGGCCCACGACCACTGGCTCGTCTGCCCGATGCACGTGCTCTGGCGGCACGGCCGGGAGCGATGCACCGGGCGCCAGTGCCTGCGCTGCGCCGCCCACCATCGGCGCCCCCCGCAGCTCTACCGGTACTCGGGCTTCATGGACCGACAGCTCCATCACGTCGACCGGTTCATCGCGATGAGCGAGTTCAGCCGCGACAAGCACCACGAGTTCGGCTTCGAGCACGACATGACGGTGTTGCCGTACTTCCTCCCGGACCCGGACCCGGACGCCGCCGGCCCGAATGCCGAGGCCGGCACAGGCCTCGACCTGAATGCCGAGGCCGGCGCAGGCCTCGACCCGGATGTTGGCGCCGGCGAGGTGGCAGACGCCGGACCCCCGTGGCCGCGGCCCTACTTCCTGTTCGTCGGACGCCTCGAGAAGATCAAGGGGCTCGACGAGGTGATCCCCCTCTTCGAGCGCTATCCGGACGCCGACCTGGTGATCGCCGGGGATGGGGAATACGCCTCGGTCCTGCGGGAAGCCGCCGAGGGGAATCCGAGGGTGCATTTCCTCGGTCGTGTACCCCTCGAGGAGCTTCGCCGATACTACGAGAACGCCCTGGCGTTGATCGTGCCCTCGGTCTGCTTCGAGACCTTCGGCATCATCCTCATCGAGGCGTTCAGCTATCGCACCCCGGTGATCGCTCGTCGTCTGGGACCCTTCCCGGAGATCGTGCAGTCGGCCGGCGGTGGCGAGTTGTTCGACACCACCGACGAACTCCTGTCCTGCATGAAACGCATACAATCCGACCCCGAGTACCGGCGCCGGCTCTCCGCCAGCGGTCACGCCGCTTTTCGCGAGCGGTGGACCGAGAGCGCCGTCATCCCGCAATACCTCGACATCGTACGGTCCGCCGCGGAGGAACGCGGCCGCCACGATCTCGTCGAGGCCCTCGCGCACGGAGCGTCTTCATGACGGTGTTCATCACGGGGGGAGCGGGGTTCATCGGCTCGCATCTGGCCCGGGCGTTGCTCGACGCCGGTCGGTCGGTCCTGATCCTCGACGACCTCTCGACCGGGTCCATGGCCAACATCGCCGATCTGGTCGATCGGGACGGGTTCTCGTACCGGATCGGTTCGGTCACCGACGAACCCCTCGTCACCGAGATGGTGGATCGGGCGGACGTGACCGTTCATCTGGCCGCTGCGGTGGGCGTGCGGCTCATCGTCGAGCGTCCGGTCCACACCATCGAGACCAACGTCCGGGGAACGGAGGTCGTACTCGGCGCGGCCGCGAAGAAGCAGAAGCTCGTGGTGGTCGCGTCGACCTCGGAGGTGTACGGCAAGAGCCAGGCGGTGCCCTTCGAGGAGACCGACGATCTCACCCTCGGCCCCACGTCCCACTCCCGGTGGGCGTACGCCTGCTCGAAGGCGCTGGACGAGTGGCTGGCCTTCGCCTACTGGCGTGAGAAGAAGGTTCCGGTCGTGGTCTGCCGCTTCTTCAACACCGTGGGGCCGGGGCAGACCGGGCGCTACGGAATGGTCGTTCCGAACTTCGTCCGTCAGGCGCTCGAGGGCGCGCCCATCACGGTCTACGGCACCGGCGATCAGAGCCGCTGCTTCGGGCACGTGCGGGACACGGTCGAGGCGGTCAGCCGCCTGATCGATACGCCCGAGGCGATCGGCGAGGTCTTCAACATCGGTACCGACGAGGAGGTCACGATCCTCGAGCTCGCCGAGCGCATCCGGACCGCGACCGGAAGTGCATCGGAGATCGTGAAGATCCCGTACACGGAAGCATACGCCGAGGGCTTCGAGGACATGCTCCGGCGGGTCCCGTCGGTCGCCAAGCTCGAGGCGGTGATCGGCTTCCGGCCCCGAACCCCTCTCGACACGATCATCGAGGACGTCGTGGGCCACGCACGGGACCGCTCCGGCGCCGGCTGAGGACGGCATCGCGATGCGGGCGGTCCTGACCTACCACTCCCTCGACCCGTCGGCATCGCCGATCTCGCTGTCGCCCGAGATCTTCCGGCGACAGATGCGCTGGCTCGCGAACGAGGGGCCCCGGGTCGTGACGCTCGACGCGCTCCTCCGGACGGATGCGAGCGCCGACGCCGTCGTCCTCAGCTTCGACGACGCGTTCGACAACTTCCGTACCGAGGCGCTGCCGGTGCTCCGGGACCTGGGCCTCCCGGCCACGCTGGGCGTGGTGACCGGGCACGTGGGCGAGACGAACCGATGGGGAGGACGCGACCAGCCCGGCATCCCCACGCTCCCTCTCATGGACTGGGACGGCCTCGGAGCGGCGGTGGCAACGGGCCTGATCGAGATCGCCGCCCACACCCGTACACATCCCCACCTCTCCAGGGCCGAGGCGAGCGCCCTCGCCGACGAAGTGCAGGGGGCCCGGGCCGATCTGCAGAGCCGGCTCGGCATCGACAGCGAGACCTTCGTCTACCCGTACGGGGACCTGAGTGAAGCCGTCGTCCGCGCGGTAGCGACGGACTACCGATGCGGGCTGACGACCCGGCTGGGCGTGCTGCCGCGCGCGTTCGATCCCCTGCGGGTCCCACGCGTCGACATGTACTACTTCCGGGGTCCCGGACACCTCGAACAGTGGGGGAATCCCCGCTTCCGGATGCGGCTCGGAGCGCGCCGGCTCCTCCGATCCCTGCGCGAGGCGGCGGGAGGCTGAGCGCGTCGACGTTCGACGACGCGCGGCGGTCGTTCGCGGAGTCCGACGGTGGCCCTACCGCCGGGGCAGCGTCCGGGCCGCGACTCGCGCGGCGTTCGCCATGAGCGTGAAGGTGTGGTTCTTCGCCGGGAGCGCCGGCAGCACCGCGCCGTCGACCACGAAGAGGTTGGGGTGTTCCCAGAGCCGACCGTCGGCGTCCGTGCCGAGCGGCTCGGGGCGCGGGGTCATCGGCAGGGTCCCGGCGTAGTGGACGCTGGTCCCCTTCGGTAGCGTCCGCGTCATCCCGGGGGGCACCCAGCAGCCCAGATGCCGCAACGCCCGCTTCAGATCGGCCACTGCGCGCGCGGCCGCGTCGGCCTCGGTCGGCGCGCTCACGTAGTCCAGAACGAGTTCACCCGGATCGCCCTCGGGCCCGGGCCGGAGGGTTGCGATGCTGTCGGCTCGCCGCGTGTCGCGGAGGTTCACGTTCGCGACGGCGAGTCCGCCCCGCAGGCGCTGGAAGACGGCGAGCGCGGATGGCGTGTCGAGCGGGAGATTCTGCACGATCGGGTGCAGGGCTGCAGCGCGCAGGGTCGTGATCTGACCGTGCACGTAGTCCCGGGGATCGGGACGTCGGATGCCGAAGGCGAGATGGTGGAACTGGTAGGACGCGGTCTCGACCTCGGCGCCCATGCGCGACCACGTCAGGAACGGCACGTGTACCTGCCGGTTGTCCATCAGCCCCGTCGCCGTCTCGATCCGCCCGTGGTGCCGATAGCGGGAGTCGAGGACGATCCGCGTCGACCCCAGGGCCCCGGCGGCCAGCACGACCCTCTCGGTGGCAATCCGGACCCGCTCGCCGGCGCGGCGGCCGACCACGGCCGTGGCCCGCCCGTCGTCGCCGAACTCGACGTGGGTGACGAGCACTCCGGGTCGGTAGTCGAACGCCGGGTGGGCCTGGCACTCGCGCAGGGTGAAGAGCGGAGAGTAGAGGGCCTCGTTGGGGCATCCCCACAGGCAACGACCGAGCTGAGCGCACCCGTGGCGCCCCCGGTGTGGCCGGCTGAGAGTCGCGACCCGTGAGCGTCCCATGTAGAAACCGAGCTTCCGGTGCAGCCGCTCGCGTCGTTTCGCGTATCGACGCAGCAGCAGCGCGGAATGGGGGTCGGGGTCGAGCGGCGGCAGGTACGGTGCGTCGAAGGGGATGAATTCCGCGAGGTCGTCGTCCGCACCGCCCACCCCGATGCGCTCGGCGACCTCGGCGTAGTGCGGCCGCAGGTCGTCGTAGCCGATGGGCGCGTCGGCCAGGTCGTGGTCGTCCCACGTGTAGCTACCCGCCGTCCAGGCCTCGGCGAGTCCGCCGCGGGCGAAGGATTGCGAGGGCGTGATGCCGCGCGACCGGGTGCGGTGGGCCTCCGGGATGCGGAAGACGTACTCCTTGCTGGGGGGCAGCCCGTAGTAGCTGGCCCCCACGCCGGGGTAGACCACGCCCTTCCCGCGCTCGCCCAGGAAGTAGGTCAGTGGGTCGGGAAGCTGCTCCCTCAGCTCGAGGAAGGAGGCCTCGGGCGCCACGGATGCGGGCCGCTCGTACCCGACGTCGAGCATGGTGACGCGGTAGCCGCGTTCGAGGGCGCTGAGGGCGTAGTGGACCCCCGCCGCCCCCGATCCGACCACGAGCACCTCAGCCACGAAAGGAGCTCCCCGGGGCGAGCGCCGACAGCAGGTGCACGGGACCGCATACGACCACACCCGCAACGAG
>JAHHMJ010000622.1 GCA_018678395.1 Gemmatimonadota bacterium
GCCGCGATGAGGTTCGGATTGGAGGCGATGTCCTGCCGCCAGATCCCCTCGACCTCGGACGGCTGTACCGTCTGGACCGACTGCGACTCCCCACGCTTCACCTCGACGATACCGTTCGGCTGGATCACGAGGTGGAGGATGTTCTTCTGATTGACCTCGACCTCCTCCGATTCCTCCGGGAGCACGATCGAGAGCCCCTTGTCCTTCGGGAAGACCGTGGTGACGAGGAAGAAGATCAGCAGAAGGAAGGCGATATCGGCCATGGACGACGATGGGATCTCGTCGCTGACCTTCGACTTCTTATTGTTGAGGACGGCCATGGGGAGCTCTGTGAAGGGTGTCTTGTGCTTCTACAAGCGTCGCTGGACTCGGTTCCGTCAGGCGTCGCCTTCGTCGTCGCGTGTCTCCACGCCGCGCGTGGGCGAAGGCGGAATCGCGGCCCGGCCGACCGGCTGATCCTCGAGGACCGTAAGGCTGCCGTCCTTCTCCATGTCCCAGGCCATGTTCAGGACACGCTGCGCCCCCTGCTCCATGTCCATGATCAGGGTATCGATGCGGGTCACGAAGAAGTTGTAGGCGATGTTGATCGGCACGGCGATGAGCAAGCCCGTGGCAGTCGTCAGGAGCGCCACCTTGATGCCGCCGGCGACGAGACCCGGCTCCACGGTACCCGCGGCCTCGATCGCACCGAAAGCCTCGACCATCCCGGCCACGGTACCGAGGAAGCCCATCAGCGGCGCAACGTTCGCGATCGTGGCCAGAATCACCAGGCCCCGCTCGAGAAAGCCGAGTTCGATGGCGCCGGTCGTCGTGATGGCCTGATCGATCTCACCCGAGCGGACGGTGCCCTGACGAATGCGCCGAAGGCCCGCCATGAGAATGGCTGCGGTGGGGCCGGGCGTCGCACGGGCGATCTCCATCGCTTCGTCGGTCCGACCGGCGCGCGCGGCCTCCTCGGCCTCGACCAGCACCCTGTGCGCCCCTTTGTGGGCCTCCCGAAGCGTCCAGAACTTCGCGATGATGACGCCCAGCGCCACCAGCGAACACAGGACCAGCGGGTACATCATCAGCCCGCCGTCGGCGAACAGCGTCAGGATGTTGTACTGGCTTTCCAAGCCATACTCCTTGGAATTGGAGGAGCCGCCACCGGGGGCAGCGGCATGACACCCGGGCTTCGGGACGGGCCAATGTACGAGGGGCTCGTCGAACCTGTCAACGCGGGTCTTCCTACCCCCCTACGCCGGTCCCCCGTGGGGATTTCACGAAGCGTTGCGGACTAGCCTCCCACCCGCCCGAACAACGCCGGAGGGCGCGCCTCGTCGACCGACAGGATCTCGCGGAGGCGGTCTCCTCCGACGTCGCGTTCCAGGCGACCCGCCTGCGCTACCGAGACCCGCGACGTCTCCTCGGAGACCACGATGACCACGGCGTCCGTCTCCTCGCTCAACCCCAGCGCCGCGCGGTGGCGCGTGCCCAGGGAACGGTCCTGGGGGGGAAACTGGGTCAGCGGGAGAATCGCCCCCGCCGAGCGGATCTGACCTCCCGCGATCAGGACGGCACCGTCGTGGAGGGGCGAGTAGGGCGTGAAGATGGTGTGGAGCATCTCCGCCGAGACTCGCGCCTCCACCGGGCTGGCGGCCTCGGCGTACTCGTCCAGAGACACCTCCCGCTCGATCGCCAGGATCGCGCCGATCTTGGAGCGCGCGAGACGGTCGACCGCCTCGACCAGTTCGTCGACGACCTGGCTCTCCTCCAGCCGGGTGAAGGGGCGCAGCATGCGACTCTGCCCGAGCCGGGCCAGCGCCGAACGCAACTCCGGCTGGAAGATCACCAGCGCGGCGATCGCCCCGATCTGGAAGAGCGTCTGGAGAATCCGCTCGATCAGCTGGAATCCGATCAGCTGAGCCACGAGATAGATCGAGCCGAGCAGCAGCACGCCGAGCAGCATCTGCATCGCGCGCGTGCGGTGGATCAGCAGCAGGACACGATAGAGCAGGGCGGAGACCAGAAGGATCTCCACCATGTCACCCCATCCGGGGCGGAAGAGCTGCAGCGTGTCCCAGAATCGCGTCACGGCTGCTTCCGCCCCGTCGGGGTCACGGTCTCGGCCTCAGTCATCCCTCCGCGGGAGCCGGCGGCCCCGGCTCGTCGGCCAATCCGGACGGGCGCACCGAGGCGCCCGCTTCTTCACGGCCCTTCAGGCGCGCCCACGCGCCCTCGTCCTTCCCGGGCTGCAATGCCTCTCCCGGCACCTCCAGCGGCGGGAGGGCCCGACCCTCGTCGAGCAGCGCGATCTCCGCGGCGCCGAGCGTCTCCCGCTCGAGCAGAGCGAGGGCGATCCGTTCGAGCAGATCGTCGTGCTCCTCGAGAACCACACGAGCGCGATCGTGCGACTCGTCCAGGATGCGCTTGACCTCCTGATCGACCCGCTGAGCGGTGTGCTCCGAGACCTGCCGACGGTGGCCGATCTCGCGCCCCAGGAAGACCTCCTGCTCGGAGTCCCCGATCGCCATGAGGCCGATCACCTCACTCATGCCGAAGCTCGTCACCATCCGACGCGCCATCGCCGTGGCGCGTTCGATGTCGTTGCCGGCGCCGGTCGTCACCTTGTCGGGGCCGAAGATCATCTCCTCGGCCACGCGTCCCCCGAACAGCATCACCAACTGCCCCTGAAGCCAATCCTTCGTGTAGGAATGGCGGTCCTCCTTGGGCAGGGAGGCGGTGATACCCAGCGCGCGACCACGCGGGACGATGGTCACCTTGTGGACCGGATCCAGCCCCGGCACCCGCAGCCCGATGACCGCGTGACCGGCTTCGTGCCACGCCGTGAGCTTTCTCTCGTGCTCGGTCAGGACGAGGCTCTTCCGCTCCGCCCCCAGCATCACCTTGTCCTTCGCCTTCTCGAAGTCCGCCTGCGCCACCTTGTCGCCGTTGCGCCGGGCCGCCAGCAACGCCGCCTCGTTGCAGATGTTGGCGAGATCGGCCCCGGAGAGCCCCGGAGTCCCGCGTGCCAGGATTCCCAGCTCGACATCGTCCGCCAGCGGCAGCTTCTTGGCGTGCACCCGGAGGATGGCCTCCCGACCCTTCACGTCCGGGGCATCGACCACGACCTGGCGGTCGAAGCGACCGGGACGCAGCAGCGCCGGATCCAGAACGTCGGGGCGGTTGGTCGCAGCCAGGAGGATCACGCCCTCATTGGATTCGAACCCGTCCATCTCGACCAGAAGCGCGTTGAGCGTCTGCTCGCGCTCGTCGTGCCCACCGCCCAGGCCCGCACCGCGATGACGCCCCACCGCGTCGATCTCGTCGATGAAGATGATGCAGGGCGCGTGCGCCTTGCCCTGCTCGAAGAGATCGCGCACCCGGGACGCGCCCACTCCTACGAACATTTCCACGAAGTCCGAGCCGGACATCTGGAAGAACGGCCGGCCGGCCTCACCCGCGACGGCCTTCGCGAGCAGCGTCTTTCCCGTTCCGGGAGGCCCGACGAGCAGGACACCCTTGGGCAGACGGCCCCCGAGGCGGGCGAATTTCTGCGGATCCTTGAGGAACTCGATGATCTCCTGCAGCTCCTCCTTCGCTTCGTCCGCGCCCGCGACGTCCGCGAAGGTGATCTTCGGAGCCTCGGGCGAGATCATCTTCGCCTTCGACCGGGAGAACTGGAACGCACGGTTGCCGCCCCCCTGCATGGTCCGGAAGATCCAGATCCAGAAGGCGAGGAAGAGCAGCCAGGGGAGCGCGCCGATGAGCAGCGTTCCCCACCCCGTCTGGGGCTTCTCGGCACGAACCACCACGTCCTGCGTCTCGAGTTGCTCGAGCAGGCTCTCCTGAGAGCCGTTCGGCAGGATGGACGTGAACGTCGTGTATTGCCGGCCCTCACGCGTAATGGGAGCACGGAGTTCACCTTCGAGATCCAGCTGGATGAAGGTCACTTCGTCGACGTTGCCGTTCTCCAGCTGGTCGCGGAACTCGGTGTAGGCGAGCTCGACACGCGTTTCGTCCTGCCCCTGGACGAAACGCAGCGCGAAGATGGACATGACGATGATGATGACCCAGAGGGCCAGCGTCTTCGACATGCGCCCTACGCGATCGTCCGGGTCGCCCCGGGGAGGTCCCTGATCAGCCATGGTATCTCATGTGCAGCCTCCCGCCCGAGCGCTCACAGCGAAGCGATGAAGGGCAGGTGGCGAAAGTCTTCGGCATGGTCGAGCCCGTAGCCCACCAGGAATTCCCGGGGAGCATCGAAGCCGACCCAACGCACCTCGGGGTCCAGCGACACGAGGCGCTTGTGGAGAAGCGTACACACGTCGAGGCTGCGAGGCTCCCTCGCGCGCATCAGCGGGAAGAGCCGCTGCAGCGTGTGCCCGCTGTCGACGATGTCTTCAACGATAACGACGGAACGGCCCTCCAGGGACGCCCCGGGATCGTACAGCAACTGGAGATCCCCACTCGACACGGTGTCCGAGCCGTAGCTCGACGCGACGAGGAAATCCAGGTGCAACGGCCGATCGATGCGACGCACGAGGTCGGCCAGGAAGATGAACGACCCCTTCAGGAGCCCCAGAACGAGCAGCTCGTCGTCGGGACCGAAGTGGGCGGTGATCTCCTGCGCCATCTCGGCGACGCGCTCCGCGATCTGCTCCTCGGAGTAGACGACACGCCGCATCGCGCGTCCCCCCAACTGTCCCGAGGCGAGCTCAGAGCTGGTCGACATGGCCGATTCCGATGAAGAAGGGGACGTCCCCCGCGACGGCGCGGTTCGACGGCCCGCGCACGCCCGGTACCCAAAGTAGTCGTGCCCGGCGGTCTTCCACCACCGGACGGCGCAGGCGCTCGTGGCGCGGAACACCCGCCCGTGCCCACGCCCTGCTGGGCGACCGAGTACCCGCACCGGGCGCGAACCGGTCCCCGGGCCGCCACCCGCGCACCTGCAGCGGAAAATGATCCGACTCGACCGCCAGACGGGCACGCAGCGCGTGCGCGGGCGCCTTCGGACCCCACTCGACCACCCACCGGACCCCACCGACCACGACCTCGCCGCGGCCGGCCGCCCACCCGGCCACCGTCAGCGTCCGATCGGCCGGCCCGTCCCCGCCGGCC
>JAHHMJ010000103.1 GCA_018678395.1 Gemmatimonadota bacterium
GTCATCGGGGGCGGCGGGGGATCGGGACTGTGGTACGCCGAACGCGGTTGGGGAATGCTGATCGGCGGTTGGTTCGTGGCGCTGACGCTGCGGCGGCCGGGCTCGCCGGTCTCGCAGCGGGCCATGATGGCTGCGCTGGGAGCGACGGGTACGGCGATCGCGTACTTCGCCCTTCGCCCGATGGCGTGGGCGGTGGTGGATTGGAGGATCGCAGAGCGGATCCGCCGCGGGGTGCGAACCACCCTCGAGGCGATCGAGGCTCTGCGCGGCGAGGCGGTGTCGCCGAGGCTGGTGGATGCCGTACGTGCTACGGCCGAGACGCAGGCGGAGTTGTTTCCCGCTCTCGTCGCGCTTGCGTCGATGGCGGGCCTGGGAGTGGCGTGGTGGCTCTACACGCGCCTCGCATTGGGCCGCCGGGGAGCCTTGCGGCCTCTGGCGAACTTCCGGTTCAACGATCATTGGGTCTGGCTCTTCGTGGGCGGCCTCCTGGCGTTGATACTGGGGCTGGGCGAACTCTGGACGCGCGCGGGCTCGAACGCGGTGCTCTTCATGGGCGCGCTCTACGCCTTGCGTGGGGCTGCTGTGGTGCTGTTCGTCAACGGCGGGATTTCGGCCCTCGGGGTCGTCACGCTCGCGCTGGGAATGATGTTCCTGGCGCCGGTAATCCTGGCGGGGGCGCTGGTGATTGGACTTGGCGATACCTGGCTCGACATTCGAACGCGAGCCACGCGGACCGTTGAATCGGGCCGCTGAGCAACGAGGAGAAATCGATGAAGGTGATTCTGAAGGCCGATGTGGAGAACCTGGGCGAGTCCGGCCAGGTCGTCGACGTGAAGCCGGGCTACGCCCGCAACTACCTGCTCCCGCAGGGCTACGCCTATGAGGCCAGCGAGGCCAATCTGCGGCGTATCGAGGCAGAGCAGGCGCGGGCCGAGGAGGTGGCCAAGCGCGACTACCTCGAGGCGCGCCGTCGTGCGTCGCAGCTCGACAAGGCGTCGCTGACGTTCCTCGCCAGGGCCGGCGAGGGCGACGACGCCAAGTTGTTCGGCTCGGTGACGAGTTCGGACATCGCGGAGCGCCTCAACAGCGAGGGAGGTCTCGACTTCGAGCTCGACCGGCGCCTCGTGCAGTTGGATGATCCGATCAAGGCGCTCGGAGCGTATCAGGTGCCGATTCGGCTGCATGCCGATGTCACGGTCGAGGTCGACGTTCGCGTGGATCGGGACGAGGCGTGAGCGACGGGTCGACTCCCGCCGTCATCGCCCGCGTCGGAGAACTGGCGCTCGAGCGCAAGGCGCAGGACGTCGTCGCGTTGGATCTGCGTGGCATCAGTTCCGCGACGGATTTCTTCGTCGTCGCCACCGGCACCTCCGACATCCAGGTGCGCGCGATCGCCGAGCACGTCGTCGACGAGTTGAAGAAGGAAGGCGAGCGTCCGGGCCACGTCGAGGGTATGGACGGGGGCCGGTGGGCCCTTCTGGACTACGTGGATTTCGTCGTGCACGTCTTCCATCCCGAGGCGCGGGATTTCTATCAGCTGGAGACGCTGTGGGGGGATGCACCCAGAGAGGAGTTCGCCGATCCGGACCCCGACTCCGGCGGACCCGCGTGATCGGTCGCGTGCCCCCCCACCCGACGTTACCTTGCGCTCGCTTGAGCCCGGTCCCCCGCCCGGGGTCGTAGTCGCCGCTCACCGCACCTGCATTCCATGACCGCTGACGTTCTCTGGAAGCCGCTCTCCATCGATATGACGGGGCCGCCGCCCGCCGAGTTGGACAGAACCGGCGTCGTGGCCCTCGTGCCGGTCGGCGATCGGGCCTGGGCGGCCGGTGCCGCCGTCACTCTCGCCCGATCTCTGGCCCGAGGCGGGCGCCGGGTCTACCTGTGTGACCTGGATCTCGAGGCGCCTCGGCTGCACGACATGGTCGGAGCCGAGCGTGGGGTGGGCGTGAGCGACTACGCGCTCTACGGCGCGAGTTCCTCGCATGTCTCCACCGAGGTCGAGGACGGCCTGATGTTCGTCTCGGCCGGCACCCCGGTCGCGGGCCTCGCGCCGGTCTTCGAGAGTGCGCGCTGGAAGGCGTTCATCGAGTCGGTCGCGGACGCGGCCGGACTGCTCTTGTTGTTCGTGCCGCCGCGGCAGGAGGGTGCCGCGGCGCTGCTCGACCGGGCCGGTTCGAGGGTGGCCCTCGGCGATCCGGCCGGAGTGCCCCAGGTGGATCGGCTCCTCGAGGGTGTCCGGCTGGGATTTCAGCCGACTTCCGCCTTCGTGGCGACCATCGCCAGCCTGGCCCCGGACGTGACCGACGAGGCGACCGAGGCCCGTGTCGCGGAGCCGGCCGCGCCGGACGAGGTCGTTGCGCTCGAGTCGTTGGCGCCGGACGTCGACGTCGTTTCCCTCGAGTCGCTCGCCCCCGACGAGGTCGAGGGCGTCCCCGGCGACATCGTGGGCGAGCCGGGGCCCGACGTCGTGGTGGCCCCGGGTCTCGACATCGCGGATGCGATCCCCCTCGAGGCACTGGCGCCGGACCCGGTTTCGGACGACGCGTTCGAGCACGTGATGTCGGACGAAGCGGCCCTCGCGGACCCGATCGAGCCCGAGGTCGGGGCCGACGCCTCGATCGATCTCGGATGGGCCGAAGCCGTCGAGGGCGAGGACCAGCCCGTCGAGAACGCACCGTTGATGCACGACGGACCCGTCGCGACGGACGACGAGTCCGCCGCTCGCGACGACGTCGTGTCGCCGGATCGGCCGAAGGAGTACGACGATGCGTCCCTCGCCGGGGTGCCGGAGGCCGCGACCTCGACCGCCTCCCCGAGCGGCGGACGCCGCGGCGGCACTCTGGTGCGTGTGGCCATGCTCCTGCTCGCGGTCGTCGCGGTAGCGGTCGGGGCCGGTCGGATGGGGTGGGTCGACGTCCCCGGCATCGCGTCCCGGCGCGGTGATGCAGCGGAATCGCCCCCTCAGCAGGTGGCCGAACCCGAGACCGCGACGCCCGATCAGACCGTCGCCGCGGCGCCGGTCGAGGACGCTGCTGCACCGGAAGCCGCGCCGGCGGTGAACGATCCGCCACCCGCGACCGTGATCTCGTCCGCCCCGGTCACTGCGACGCATCAGATCTGGAGCCTCCGGATCGGCGCCTTTGCCAGCCAGGCCGTCGCGCGCCGTGAGGCGGCCGCCATCGCCGACCGCGTCCCGGACCACGTCATCGTGATCGCGCCGGTCGACGTCGCCGGCCGTCGTTGGTGGCGGGTGATCTCGTCGTTGGCACCGGATCGCGAGAGCGCCGAGGTCCTTCGGGCGGAGCTCGGCGCCGCGCTCGTCGACGTGCAGCCCGAAGAGTGGCTGGTGCGGCAGGCTCCGTCGGCGTTTCTCCTCGACGAGACCGCCGCTGTCGACGGTGCTCGCGCCTCGGCGGCGGACTGGCGGGCTCGGGGCATCGACGCCTACGTGATGGCGGTAGCGCGCGAGGACGGCACTCGGTCCTTCCGGGTGTATGCGGGGGCCTACGCGAGCTCCGAGGAGGCGGCGGCCATGAGGGAACTGCTGGTGGCCGCGGGCGTCGAATCCCCGACGCTGGTCGAACGGCGAGGCATCCGCCCCGAATGAGGCTGCGCTCCCTCCGCGTCCACGGCTTCAAGTCCTTCGCCGACGCGACCGACGTCCAGTTCCACGATGGCGTGACGGCCATCGTCGGCCCCAACGGCTGTGGCAAGTCCAACATCTCCGACGCCATTCGGTGGGTGCTCGGCGAACAGCGGCCCACGGCGATCCGGGGTGCCAAGATGGAAGAGGCGATCTTCCAGGGCTCGGTGAATCGCCGACCGGTCAATCGCGGTTCGGTCTCGATGACGGTCACGAACGAGGACGGGGCGCTGCCCGTGCCCTTCGAGGAGGTCGAGATCGGCCGCATCGTCTATCGGGACGGGGGCAGCGACTACTCGATCAACCGTTCGCACGTTCGACTCAAGGACGTCGTCGACCTGACGCGGGACACCGGGCTGGGCGCAGGCGCGAACGTCATCGAGAACCGCATGATCGACTCGATCCTGTCGGATCGGGCCGACGAGCGACGGAGCCTCTTCGAAGAGGCCGCCGGTATCGGCAAGTACAAGGACCGGCGCAAGGCCGCGCTGCGCCGGCTGGAGCGAGCCGAGAACGACCTCCAGCGGCTCGAGGACGTGATCGCAGAGGTTCGGAGCAAGGTTCGCTCGCTCGCTCGCCAGAAGGGGCGGGCGGAGCGCTACCTCGCGCTGCGGGATCGGCGGCTCGACGTCGAGGTGGCGGTCGTGCGGCACCAGCTCGACACGCTGGGCCGTCGCCTCGCGGAGGTGACCCGGGCGCTCGAGGGTGAGGTCCCCGAAAGCCAGGGGCATCTCGCCGAGGTGCAGGCGGCCGAGGCCGAGTACGAGGCGTTGCGGCTGCGGCAGGTCGATGCCCAGCGGGACCGAGGGGCGGCGGCGGCGCGTCTCGATGAACTCCGCACTGCGCTCGTGCGTTGGGAACGGGATCTGGCCGTAGCGGAGGAGCGTGCCGCGTACGCCCGTAGGCGCCTCGGCCAGATCGCCGAGGAGCGGGCAGGGGCGCACCAGCGCGTGGGCGATCTGGACGTCGAGACGGCCACGCTGCGCGAGGACGCGGCCGCCGTCCAGGAAGAGATCGACTCGTTCGCGGGCGAGATGGAGGAGCGGCGTGCCCACGCCGCTTCGGTCCGCGAGCGGCTCGAAGAAGTGCGTGCGGAGGTCGAGGCGGTCGAGGGCCGGGAGCGCCAGGTGGCCCGGCGGGGGGCACAACTCGAGGGCGACGCCGAGGGGTCGGACGCCCAGGCCGCAGAGTTGGAGCGCCGACTCGAACGCCTCACGAGGGAACTCGAGGAGGCCTCCGACGCGCTGACGGATCTGGCGTCACAGGGAGATCTCTTCTCCGGCCGTCTGGACGAGTTGCAGCGGGAGACCACAGCGGCT
>JAHHMJ010000450.1 GCA_018678395.1 Gemmatimonadota bacterium
GCCGGTGCCGATACCGGTGAGCTACGTCGGCGAGGTGGCGTGCGAGGAAACGGTTGGCGAGGCCGTCCTCGGGGGCCTCGACGCGCCCCCGGGTGTCGTCGATTGGCGTCTGGAGGTGGGGGACTGCTACATCGACGCCGATGACGCCTTCGCCGATCGCTGGAGTCTGGAGCTCCCGCGCGACCTCGGCTTGAGCATCGACGTGGGCTCGCAATCCGGACCCGCCCTGCGCCTTCGCGTCGAGCGGCTCGACGGCACGGTCGTCGCCGGGAGCCAGTCCGCAGCGCTGCGCGTCCCCCTCTCCGCCGGGTCGTACGTCGCGGTCGTCACGACGGTCGACGCCCTCGCGATAGCGGACTATCAGTTGCGGGCGAGCGAGTACGACCGGTGCGATGAAGCTTCGGGGGCCCTCGCAGTCGACGGAGCGGTCACCGGGTCGCTGGACGCACTCGACTGCCGGCTGGGGGACGGCACGTCCGCAGACCTGTGGGAGATCGACGTTCCCAGCGACGTCCCCTATCGACTCGATCTCGAATCGGTCGCGTTCGACGCCCGGTTGATTCTGACCGACGATGGGGCGACGGACCCCCTCGGCTCGGAGGCTCTCGACGAGGACGATGATGGTGGGGTCGATACGAACGCCCTGCTCGCGGGCGTGCTCGAGCCGGGGCGGTACCGCGTGTGGGTGACGTCGTTCGAGGCTGTCGGGCGCGGTGACTATCAGCTTTCGCTGAAGCGCCTGACCCCGGGTCCACCCAACGTCGAGGTGCGTGCCGTGAGAGCACTCGGCGTCGGTGGCCTCGACGGTGTGTGCGGCTTCGCTCAGCCCTTCCTGTTCGAGTTCGGATTCGAGGACGGCGATGGAGACCTGGTGGCTCCCGGCGGGGTCTCGCTCCGGTTGACGGGGATCCCGTCCGGGTTCCAGGAGCTCCGCGTTCGGCCTTGGGATGCCTTCTCCGGAATCCGTCCGTACGCGGGCTTCACCCAGTTCGTCGCCTGCGAGACCTTCCTGAGCGGCGACTCGGGCAAGCTCGCGGAGTTCTTCATCACGGACGCCGCCGGCGGCAGCAGCACCATCTTCTCGACGACACTCACCCCCGTGACGGGGTCGGGGGTGCCCCGGGACCCTCAGCCGAGCGGCGGCCTCAGCCGGTAGTGGCGCATGCCGTCGACCTGCTCGACGAGTCGTTCGGGTCCGAAATATCGGTCGGAGTAGGCCGCCTCGACGGGGCGGTCGCAGTCGTGGACGAACACGTGGACGTCGGTCGAACGCCGCGCGAGGACCGAGGCCGTGTAGACGCTCTTCATGCGACCGGGCCGCTTGCGACTGCCGCCCTGCGGCGAATCCACGAAGATCACGTCCCAGTCTTCCGCGAGGATGCGGTCCGGCAGGTCCTCCATGAACAGCAGGTCCCGTCGCTCCAGCAGCGCCTTCCACTGGGTGCGGCGCGTGTCGTAGCTCACCTGCACCACGTCCACTCCCGGAAGGAGTTCTCGGGTCATCGCGATCCAGGCCGGCTCGTGCTCGACGAACACCGTCTGTCCGTCCGCATTCGCGGCCAGCCAGTACGCGGAGTCCTTCCCCACGCCGAAGACCAGCAGCTTGCAGGGGGCGGCGGACCGAATGGCGCGGTCCAGCAGGGCATACTCGGCGAGGGTGCCCTGGCCGGGGTTGGAATCGACCAGCGTCTGAAGTCCGCCGGCGGGGAGGGGTGGAAGGCCGTCCATGGATCGTTCGTTGGGGGACCGGTGAGCGCCCGAAGGTAACGGTTCCCGTCGTCTTGTGCCCGGTGTCGCGCCGGAATACGTTACAAGGCTTGATTACCTCTCCGCCTGAACCCCCCGCCTCCGAAGGGAGCCCCGCGGGTCCGGGCAACAACCGCAATTGAGATGGCCGTACGTATTCGACTGAAGCGGATGGGTCGCAAGAAGGCGCCGCACTACCGCGTGGTGGTCGCCGACTCCCGCTCGCCCCGTGATGGACGATTCGTCGAGAGCCTCGGCTACTACAAGCCGCTCTCGAACCCCGCACGTCTGGTCCTCGACCTCGAGCGGGTGGACTTCTGGCTGGGCGAAGGCGCATCCCCGTCGAACACCGTGAAGACCCTCATCTCGAGGGCCCGCACCGGCGGCGACGAGACGGTGGCGGTCGGAGAGATCGACGTCGAGGCCGAGAAGAAGAAGGCGCAGGAGGAGCTCCAGGCCCGTCGCGCTGCCGAGAAGAAGGCCGAGGCCGAGGCCGAGGCGGCGGCGAAGGCCGAGGCTGAAGCGGCGGCGAAGGCCAAGGCGGAAGCCGAGGCGGCCGCGAAGGCCGAAGCCGAGGCGGCTGCGGAGGCCGAGGCGGAATCCGACGACGCTGCCTCGGACGAGTCGGGGGACACCGCGGAGGCGGAGTCGGCCGAGGAGCCTGCAGCCGAGGCCGATGAGGCCGCGTCGGACGACGCTGCGGCCGACGAGGCCGACGCCGAGGAGTCCGACAAGGACGCTTGAGTTTCAGCGCTCGCCGCGCCGTGCCCGATCGCGCCGCTCCGGCCCACCTCGTGGTGGGGTTCGTGAGCAAGCCGCACGGGATCCGCGGTGAGGTGTTCGTCCAATCGTTGACAGACCACCCCGGAGGCGCATTCGCCCCCGGGGTGGTTTTGTGTATAGCCGGTGCCGACGGGCGGGAGCCGGCGTCCGACGCCGCCCCCTTGCGGGTCGAGGCGGCGAGGCCTCAGAAGCGGGGGTTCCTGGTCCGGTTCGCGGGGATGCAGGACCGCAACGACGCCGAGGAACTGCGGGGCCTCTACCTGCTCCGAGCCATCGAAGACCTCGAGCCTCTCGATGAAGACGAGGTGTTCTACCACGACCTGCTGGGGCTGGCGGTCGAGACCGTCTCCGGCGAGCCGGTCGGCGAGGTGCATGAGGTGTTCGAACAGGCGCCGCACGACCTTCTCGAGGTCCGCACGCCCCGGGGCATCCTGCTGATCCCGTTCGTTCGGACGGTCGTGGTCGGGGTCGATCTGCCCGCGCGACGGCTCGTCGTGGATCCCCCCGAGGGACTGCTGGAGCTGTAGGGCGATGCTGAGGATCAACGTCGTCACGATCTTTCCCGACTTCTTCACGGGGCCGTTGTCGCTGTCCATCCCGGCGCGGGCGCGGGCGGCCGGGCTCGTCGACTTCCGGCTCGTCGATCTCCGGGACTACACCCACGACCGCCATCGCACGGTCGACGATCTCCCGTACGGCGGGGGCGCGGGCATGGTGATGAAGCCCGAGCCGTTCTTCGAAGCCGTCGACGATCTCCAGCCCGCGGGCCCGGTGATCCTGCTCTCGGCCCGCGGCCGGCCCTTCCGTCACGATGACGCGGTCCGCCTCAGTGGGGAGAGCGAGATCACGCTCCTGTGCGGGCACTACAAGGACGTGGACCAGAGGGTCGCCGATCACCTGGCCACGGAGGAGATCGCCATCGGCGACTTCGTTCTCTCGGGCGGTGAGATCCCGGCGCTCGCGATCACGGATGCGGTCGTGCGACTGCTGCCCGGTGCGCTCGGCGATCACGAAGCCGCGGCCACGGATTCGTTCTACGAATCGCCCGGCCTCTCCGCGCCGTCGTATACACGACCCGCGGAGTACCGAGGCCACACCGTTCCGGAAGTGCTGCGCAGCGGAGATCACGCGCGGATCGCGGAGTGGCGGCGAACGGCGGGCGAGCGCCTCACTCTGGAGCGGCGCCCGGACCTTCTCTCGGAGGGCGACGAGGGGTGACCGGAGCCCCCCCGAAGCGGGCCGCTAACTCGGCGGGATCAGGGGACTTCACGCCATCGGGGCGTGGCGTTATACTGGACGTCTGACTGGAAACCGGCCGCCGACCTCGCTCGGCTGTTCAGGGGGCATCATGGCTGATCTGCTGCAAGAACTCGAGAAAGAGCACCTCCGCACCGACCTTCCGGACTTCGCTCCGGGGGACACGGTTCGTGTGCTGTACCGCGTGCGCGAGGGCAACAAGGAGCGGATTCAGGCCTTCGAAGGGGTCTGCATCGGCCGGCGCGGTGCCGGCCTGGGCGAGACCTTCATGGTCCGAAAGATCTCCAGCGGCATCGGGGTCGAGCGTGTCTTCCCGCTGCACGTTCCGACGGTGAAGGGCATCGAGGTGGTGCGGCGCGGTCGCGTCCGCCGGGCGAAGCTCTACTACCTTCGCAACCTCCGCGGTAAGGCCGCCCGCATTCGCGAGAAGCGCACGCGGTCCTGACCCCGATGGTCTCTCGCGGAACCCCTCCCGGGAGTTCCGACGATCCACGGCCCCCGGATCCTCTCGCATACGAGCGCGGATTCTGGGGCCGTGGTGTATCCACCATCGCCGGCGTCGACGAGGTCGGGAGAGGTCCGCTCGCCGGACCCGTGGTGGCCTGCGCCGTCGTTCTCGAGCCCGGCGTGGCGATCGAGGGAGCCACGGACTCCAAGGCGCTCGACTCTCGCCGACGTCGGGTGCTGGCCGCGGCGATCCGTCAGCGAGCCGCGGCCGTCTCACTCGGGGCGGCGTCGGTCCGCGAGATCGACCGGTTGAACATCCTCCGTGCCACCACGCTCGCCATGCGTCGCGCGCTGAAGGGGCTTCCTCGCCGGCCGGATCACGTCGTGGTCGATGGCCTGCCGGTGCGGGGGTTGGATTGGGAGCACGAGGCCCTCGTCGGAGGGGACGGGCTGGTGCACTCCATCTCGTGCGCCTCGATCGTGGCCAAGGTCGTCCGCGACGACCTGATGGTGCGGCTCGCAGGGCGGTATCCCGGATTCGGGTGGGAGACGAACGCGGGCTACGGGACACCGGCACACCGGGCGGCCGTCGATGAACTCGGCTCGACGCCCCACCATCGGCAGACCTTTCTCGGCCTGCAGCTGGACCTCTTCTAGGG
>JAHHMJ010000615.1 GCA_018678395.1 Gemmatimonadota bacterium
GGTCGGTGGCGCTCACGCCGACGAGCAGGCTCTCCATCACCCGAGTGAGCACCGCGGCCGTGAGCAGTCCCACGAGCACTCCAGCGGTCGCCATGGCCATGCCCTGTCGGAGCACGAGTGTGAGGACGTCGCCGTCGGTAGCGCCGAACGCCATGCGGACACCGATCTCGCGTGTGCGTTGACGGGCGCCGTACGAGATGACGCCGTACAGGCCGAGTGAAGCCAGCACCAGGGCCAGTCCAGCGAACACGCCGATCAGTGCGAGCAGGAAGCGGGTCCGCGACATCGCGTTGTCGACGTACGTCGACAGCGGGGCGACGTCCGATACGGGCACCGCGGGGTCCATGGTGGTGACCTCGGTCCGAATCGCCGCGAGGAGCCTCGCGGGATCCGTGCGTGTTCGCACGGTGAACGTCAGCGTGAGCCAGGAGTTGTGGATGTAGGGCACGTAGAGCGCCTCTCGGCCGTCCTCCGCGAGAGACGTCGCGCGCACATTGGCGACCACGCCGACCACCTGCATGGTCCGCCGCTCCAATTCGAAGGTCTCTTCGCTGAAGTAGTCGGTCATCAGCTCCTTGCCGATCGGGTCCTCCGTACCGAAGGCCCGCTCGGCGAGCTTCTCATCGATGATCGCGACGGGAAGCTGGTCCGGCTCGTTGTCGGAGGGTACGAAGAACCGTCCGCTCACGAGCTCGATGTCCATCGACGCGAAGAACCCGGGGAGCACGGACTTGTAGTCGGCCTTCTGGGCTTGATACTGCTCTTCGGAGACCCCGATACGGCCGTACGAAGCCACGGAGTAGAGGTCCCCGCCCGCCAGCGGGAGTGGCGCCACCCCTCCGACGCTTTCGACCCCCGGGATCCCCTCGATGTTGCGCGCGAGCTGGTTCACGAACGTTGCCCGGCTGGCCGGCATGAAGTAGTCCACGAAGCCGAGCGGCACCGAGAAGGTCACGACGTTCTCGGGATCGAAGCCCGGCTCGACGCGTTGGATCTCGGCCAGGCTTCGCAGCATCAAGCCGGCGCCGATGAGCAGCACCAGTGACAGGGCGACTTCGGTCACCGCGAGCCCCGTGCGCAGCTTGTTGCCCCGGAGTCCACCGCCGGCGCTGCCCCGGTCCTTCAGCGATGTCGCGAGGTTGCCCGCCACCGCGCGGAGTGCGGGCATGAGTCCGAAGACCAGGGCGGCCACTGCCGTGATTCCGGCCGTGAACGCAAGAACCGTCAGATCGATGCCCACCGTGTCGAGCCGGGGCAGATTCCCGGGGCTGAGTGACGTGATGATGCGCACGCCGTACCACGCCAGGAGTACGCCCACCACGGCGCCGAAGGCCGCGAGCACGAAGCTCTCGGTGAGCATCTGCCTCACGATACGGCCTCTGCCGCTGCCCATGGCTGAGCGAACCGCGATCTCTCTGCCCCGTTCCGATGCGCGCACGATCAGGAGGTTCGCGACGTTCGCGCAGGCGATGAGCAGTACGAAAGCCACGGCGCCGAGCAAGGAAAGCAGGGCGGGGCGCGCGTGGGCGACCACGTCGCGGTGCATGCCCGCCACGCTGATCTGCATATCCTGGTTGGCGTGGAACGGATGGATCGCGCGCAGGTTGGACGCGATGGCGTCCATCTCCGCCTGCGCCTGCTCGACCGAGACCCCGTCCCTCATCCGCGCCACGACCGTCATCCAGGGAACGTCGCGCGCGAAGTCACCCACATTGCTGGGCATCACCCCCCAGGCGTCGATATCCGTGGGCATCGCCACATCGGCGGGCAGGTAGATCCGAAAGTCCGGGGGCAAGACACCGACGACTTCCGAGCCGAACCCGTCCATCTGGATGGTGCGGCCGATCACGCTCGGGTCGCTGCCGAAGCGGCGCTGCCAGAGCCCGTGGGTGAGGACGACCTTTCCCGGCGGGAGGTCGACGTTCGGGCTACCGAACTGCGACGGGTCGACGGTGAAGGCGTCGTCCTCCTGGAACGTCCGGCCGACCATCGCCGTTACGCCCAGGACATCGAAGAACTGCCAGGTCGAGTAACCCGTCGTGATCTGTTCGGCCGGCCCGTCACCCGTGAGGGACCCCTCGAGCGCCATGGCCCCGGCCATGCCGTCGAAGAGCGTCGTCTGGTCCTGGTAGTCCTGGAAGTCCGGGCCCGAGACGAGCGAGCGATCGACGTTCGTCTGCGGCAGGCGGGTCCAGATGAGCGCGAGCGCCTCCGGCTGATCGTACGGCATCGGGTTGAAGAGCACCGCCTGGGCGACGCTGAAGATCGCAACGGTGCTACCGATACCCAGCGCGAGCGTGACCACGAGCACGCCCGTAAAGAGCGGGCGTCGCGCGAACGACCGAGCGGCGTAGCGCAGATCGCGCCACGTGTCCACGATCATGGGTGCCTCGAGGCGGGAGGGTGTCGCCTCGAGGATGCACCGACCCCAGGTCGTACTGCAACGATGACGAGGGAACGAACGCTGACGAGCCGCACCTGCGGACTCCACGCATCTTCAGCTCGACCAGCTCCAGATTACGAGGCCGGCCAGCGCCAGCATGAAGACGCCGGGAGCGATGAACATCCGAGACCGTTCGAGCGTGACGAGGCCCAGCTTCTTCAAGCCGTACGAGGGAACGCACAGGTAGAGAAGGCCTTTCAGGACCTGCGTCCAGCCGAAGAGCGTGAGAACCAGCGGGAGGCCGGACCAGACCGGGTGGAAGGCCGCCACGACGGATCCGAAACCGAGGCTCAGGAACGCGACCACGAACACACCGGCCTCGCCCTTCTCCCGCAGCAGAACGAAGAACTCCGCCCACGCCCGATGTGCGGCGATGTGCGACAGGCCCACGGTCGTGAGGTGAATCACGGCGAAGATCTGGACCATGGTGTGCAGTTCCATGTTCAGATCGGGTCGTGAACGACGACGGTCCCCGGGGTCCGCAGCCGAAGGACGAGTCCCCTCGCGGCGTCGTCACGCAGCACTGGACCTCCTGGGATGTTCGCGGACCGTACGCGCCACGAACCCCCCGAGCGACCCCGCGGCCAGTCGCCCGAGATTGGAGAAGACGAGCATCGGCTGGAACATCGCGCCACTGGCGATGAGGATCGCGATATCGATCGACGCGACCATCGCGCCGAGAACGAGGCCTCGTAGTACGTGGCCCTCGGCAAGCCTCCGGGCCACGAACCAGCCGCCACCGAGGCACAGGACGAACCCCGCGAGCGGGCCGAACCAGTAGCCCAGACGCTCGGCGAATGCCGGGGCTGCGGCCGGGTCGGCTGGCCCCAGGGCGGCCACCAGCAGCACCAGGAGCAGCACGGCGGTGGCCTCGATGGCGACCGCCAGTAGAAGCATCCGGACGAGTCCCATGGCGGCCCTACCGTTGCCAGAGTCCGTGATCGTTGCCGCCCAGTTGGTAGATCGCGATGGTTCCGTGACCGGGAAGCTCCATGGGGGGAAGCGCGATCGTGCCCCCCGCCGCCTCCGCGTCCGCCAGGGCCGACTCGATGTCGTCGACGAGCCAGTAGGGTCGCACGACCGGTGCTTCCTGATCGCGGAGGGGCCCTCGTACGCCCACGAGCCCGCCGCCCGAGAGGGTAGCCGTACGAGCGCCGCCCAGGCTCGGATCCGGGTCGCCGAATTCCACACCGCGTGCCGCTGCGTAGGCTGCGCACACACCATCGACGTCGTGGGTCACGAATTCGAGATAGTGGACTCTCATGGTGCCCCTCCGGAGGGTGGCGGCGGGTATTTCCGCGAAGGCGTGGGAGGGATGAGAAAGTGAGACCCCCCGCGTGCGGTGTCCAATCCCGACGACCCGGGTCTACGGTCCTGCGGGGGCGGCTCGACGCCACGTCGCGGTCGGGTCGCCCTGCACTAGCGGTCACCCCCCTGGTCGGCGAGCTGCCTCAGAAAATCGGCCTCCTCGCCGTCGATGAAGGACGCGTAGCCTTCGGGGTCGATGAACGGCTCGGCGGGGTCCGGGGCCTCGGCCTGAGCCCGACGCTTCCGGTACAGCCCGAACCAGCTCGAGTGCGACGCGAGGAAGAGGTCGGCAGGCAGATCCCGCAGCGTGCGGAAGCTCGACTCGAAGTCGTTGCGGATGCCCGGATACGTCTCCCGATCCACCACCGAGACGAAGGGGAACAGCGTCAGGCTGCAGATGCTCACCGCCAGCAACTCGCGCTCTTCGTGCTGGACCGGGAACGACCAGGACGTGCAACCGCGGGTGTGCCCCGCGGTCACGTGTCCGGTGAGTTCAAGCGGACCCACGCGGATCACATCACCATCACCGAAGACGTGATCGATGCGCGGTGCATCGAACCGGAGGCCTCCGACGTAGTAGGC
>JAHHMJ010000323.1 GCA_018678395.1 Gemmatimonadota bacterium
CACAGGACTCCGTACGAGGCATCACGCACCTCGGTGGGACGATCCTCGGGACCACGAACCGCGGCAACCCGCTCAAATATCCGCGCACCCTCGAGGACGGCTCCGTCGTCGAGGTCGACCGGTCGGAGGAGCTCGTCGCCGCGTTCGAGCAACGCGGCCTCGACGCCCTCGTCGCCATCGGCGGCGACGGCTCACTCCGCATCGCGTCGGCGCTGGCGAAGCACGGCCTCAAGGTCGTCGGAGTGCCGAAGACCATCGACAACGATCTGGCGTCGACGACGGTGACGTTCGGTTTCCACACGGCCGTTCAGACCACCGTCGAAGCGCTCGGCCGTCTCCATTCCACCGCCGAGGCGCATCGCCGGGTGATGGTCGTCGAAGTCATGGGACGGGATGCGGGTTGGATCGGCCTCTTCGCCGGGCTCGGCGGCACGGCCGACGTCGTGCTCATTCCCGAGATCCCGTACGATCTCGACATCGTCTGCGAGAAGATCCAGGAGCGCTATGACGACGACGGCCACGGCTTCGCGATCGTGGTGGTGTCGGAAGGCGCCAAGCCGAAGGACGGCGCCGCAGTGTACGTCGAGGGAGCCGGCGCGGGCCGCAACGCGCGCCTCGGGGGCATCGCCCAGATCCTCGCTCAGCAGATCGGCGAGCGCACGGGGCGCGAGACGCGTTCGCTGGTGCTGGGGCACCTCCAGCGCGGCGGGGAGCCGATCGCCTACGACAAGGTGCTCGCGCTCCGCTTCGGCTCGGCGGCCGTCCAGCTTCTCGAGGAGGAGAAGTTCGGCTGCATGGTCGCGCTCGACCCGCCGAACGTGAAGGCGGTTCCCCTCTCCGAGGCCACCGCACACATCAAGACGGTGCCTCTCGACGGCGACGTCGTGCAGACGGCCCGCCGGCTGGGGGTGTCGTTCGGGGATTGAGCCGCCGCGGTCCGCGCCCCAAGATGCGGTGGCCCTCGCGCTACGCGGGGGCCACCGCTTCGCCTTTCAGGAGTCCCCGATGATCCCTGCCGTTCGCCGCGCGCTGCCTGCGACCCTCGCCGCCCTCGCTCTCGCCGTACTGCCGGCACACCCGATCTCGGCCCAGGTGGCGGACTTCGAGCCGGAGGTCGCGCGCAGCCAGACGTTCGACCTGACGATCCGCAACATCATGCGGGGTACCGAGCACATCGGAGAGGCACCGGTCGGGCTGCAGTGGACCGACGACGGAGACTGGCTCTACTTCCGCTGGCGAGCCGGGGGCGGAGCGTGGGACGACGACCGCGAGCTGTGGCGCGTCTCTGCCGACGGCGGCGAGCCCGAGCGCGTCGACGACACGCTGGCCGAAGAGACCGGCATCCTCCGCGCGGGCGGCGATCTGAGCGACGACGGCCGTCTGCGCGTCTCCGGCTTCGGTGGCGACCTGTACCTGGTCGACCGTCGCGACATGACGGTCCGCCGCCTGACCGAGACGCGCACGGGCGAGGTCGCGCCGATCTTCAGCGACGACGAGACCGCGGTCCTCTACCGGAACGGCGACAACCTCTTTCGGATGAGCCTCGCCGACGGCCACGTGCGGCAGCTGACCGACATTCGCTCGGGCAACGCCCCGGGCGACGATCCCGAACCGTCGGCGCAGCGCCAGTTCCTGCTCGATCAACAGGAAGAGCTCTTCGAACACATCCGGCGTCAGAACGAGGGGCAGCGCGAGGCCGAAGCCCGCCGCGACTCGATCGCGGAAGCCGAGCCGCAGCCGCTCTACATCCCGAACGGTGAGCGTCTGGGCGGCATGACTCCGTCCACGGACGGCGCCTGGGTCATGTTGAGCACCGCCCGGCCGGCGCAGGGCACGGAGCGCACCATGGTCCCCGACTGGGTCACCGAGTCGGGCTACACCGAGCCGCTCAACGTCCGCACCAAGGTCGGAGACGCGCAGGGTGCGTCGCGGATGGGCCTGCTGAACACCGAGAGCGGCGAGACGACGTGGCTGGAGCTCGCGCCTGACGACGTGGAGTCGATCGCCGACGGCTTCTCGGCCGGGTGGAACGAGGACAACACCCACGCGCTGATCTGGAGCCGCACCGAGGACAACAAGGAGTGGTTCCTGTACGCGCTCGAGGCCGCCACGGGCGAGATGACCCTGCTGGATCGCCTGCGGGACGAGGCGTGGACCGGCGGACCCTGCGGCTTCGGCTGCCGGGGCTGGCTGCCGGGCACGAACACGGCCTGGTACGTCAGTGAGGAGACCGGCTACGCGCACCTCTACCTCGTCGAGGCCGACGGGACCGGCAAGCGTGCG
Source organism: Gemmatimonadota bacterium (assembly GCA_018678395.1). Taxonomy (GTDB): domain Bacteria; phylum Gemmatimonadota; class Gemmatimonadetes; order Longimicrobiales; family Gaopeijiaceae; genus Gaopeijia. The sequence goes on from JAHHMJ010000323.1 coordinate 2,284, forward strand.
CTCACCTCCGGCGAGTGGGAGGTGCTCGGGGTCCAGGTCCAGCCTGACGACGAGCGCTTCCTCATGACCACCAACGAGGGGTCTCCCTTCAACCAGCACGTCGGCTACCTGGACTTCGACGGCGGCTCGATCGACTACCTCGTCGAGGGCGACGGCAGCTGGTCGGCCACGCCGTCCCCCGACGGGGACCGGATCGCCTGGATCCACTCGGTCGCCAACCGTCCGCCGGAGCTGTTCCTCTCGGACGCCGACGACGCGAGCAGCCCGGAGCAGATCACGCTCTCGCCGACAGAGGAGTGGCTGGGCTACGACTGGAAGCGGCCCGAGATCGTGCGCTTCCCCGCCGAAGACGGCGTCCAGGTGCCGGCGCGCATCTACCGTCCGGCCGACGTCGGTGCCGAGGCGAACGGCGGGGCCGTGATCTTCGTTCACGGGGCCGGCTACCTGCACAACGTCCACAACTACTGGAGCAGCTACTATCGGGAGTACATGTTCCACCACATCCTCGCCTCGCAGGGCTACGTGGTGCTGGACATCGACTACCGGGGCTCGGCCGGATACGGGCGGGACTGGCGCACGGCGATCTACCGCTGGATGGGCGGCAAGGACCTGAGCGACCAGGTCGACGGCGCCCGCTGGCTCGTGGCGAACGAGGGCGTGGACGCCGATCGCATCGGGATCTACGGCGGGTCCTACGGCGGCTTCATCACCCTGATGGCGCTGTTCACCGCAGACGACACCTTCAAGTCGGGCGCCGCCCTGCGCTCGGTCACGGACTGGGCCCACTACAACCACGGCTACACGAGCAACATCCTGAACCAGCCGCAGGACGACGAAGAGGCCTATCGCAAGTCCTCCCCGATCTACTTCGCCGAGAACTTCGGACCGGACCAGCACCTGCTGATCCCGCACGGCATGGTCGACACCAACGTGCATTTCTCGGATGTCGTCCGCCTGGCACAGCGGCTGATCGAGCTGGGCAAGGAAAACTGGGAGATGGCGGTCTACCCGGTCGAGGGACACGGCTTCATCGAGCCGAGTTCCTGGACCGACGAGTACCGCCGGATCTTCGAGCTGTTCGAGCGGACGATCTCGCAGCCGGGATGCACCGCCGAGGGTGGCTTCTGCGCCGAGCCGGTCCCGGCCGGCGCCGGCATGTAGCGCGGACGGGAGACGATCATGGCCGACTACGGCGACTTTCAGCTCGGCGGGGTCCTGGACCCCGAGACAGGCGAACGCACGGGGGAGGCGCTGACGCTGCCTCCCGACTCCTTCACCACCCACGGCGTCATCGTTGGGATGACGGGATCGGGGAAGACCGGACTCGGTGTCGTCCTGCTCGAAGAGGTGCTGTCGTCGGGTCGGCCTGCGCTGATTCTCGATCCGAAGGGCGACCTGGCCAACCTGGCGCTGCTCTTCCCGGAGCTCGCGGCCGAGGACTTCGAACCGTGGGTGGACGACGCCGAAGCCCGACGCGAGGGGATCACCACCGCCGAACTCGGCGCGAAGACCGCGGCCAAGTGGACGAAAGGCCTGGCGTCCTGGGGACTGGATGGCGGGCGGATTCGCGAGCTGCGCGACGGCACTTCGCTGCGCGTCTACACGCCCGGTTCCACTGCGGGCGCGCCGCTGAACCTCATCGGAGATCTGCAGCCGCCACCCGAGGCGGACGCCGAGACGATCCGTGAAGCCGCGGAATCGCTCGCCTCGGCCCTGTTGACGCTCGCGGACATCGAGAGCGACCCGCTCACGACCCCCGAGCACATTCTGCTCGCCACCCTCATCGAGCGCGGCTGGACGGCCGGCGAGGTGCTCTCGCTCGAGACGCTCATCGGCGGCGTTCAGACGCCGCCCTTCCGGAAGTTGGGCGTCTTCGAGGTCGACGCGTTCGTGCCTCCGGCGCAACGCATGAAGCTGGCGCTGCGCTTGAACGGACTCGTCGCCTCACCCTCGTTCGCCGCCTGGCGCTCGGGCGACCCGCTCGACATCGACCGGCTGCTGTGGGCCCCGGACGGACGGCCCCGCGCGAGCGTGATCCAGCTCGCCCACCTCTCGGAGCCCGAGCGGATCTTCGTCGTGACCCTGCTGTTGTCGAGGGCGATCACCTGGATGCGGCGCCAGCCGGGCACGTCGGATCTGCGGGCGATGATCTACATCGACGAGCTCTTCGGCTTCGCGCCGCCGACGGCGAATCCCCCGTCCAAGACGCCGCTGCTGACGCTCTTCAAGCAGGCCCGCGCGCATGGCCTGGGCGTCGTGGTCTCGACCCAGAATCCGGTCGACATGGACTACAAGCTCATGTCGAACGCGGGCACGTGGATGATGGGCCGCCTGCAGACCGAGCGAGACAAGGCCCGGGTGATCGAGGCGCTGCGCTCGGCCGACGGCAGCGTCGACGTCCGGGCGTGGGACGCCCGGCTGGGAGGCCTGGGCAAACGCCAGTTCGTGCTCAAGCGCACCCGGAGCCCCGACCCGGAGCTGTTCACCACCCGGTGGGCGATGTCGTACCTGCGGGGACCCGTAACCCGGGCGGAGCTGGACTTGCTGCCCCCGGAGAC
>JAHHMJ010000465.1 GCA_018678395.1 Gemmatimonadota bacterium
GAGCGGGGGCGACGCGTCGCGTCGCTCCCGCGGGCCCTTCGGATCGGCCGGCTGGTCAGCCGATGCGCTCCACCTCGTAGCGGGCGACCGCGCCCGTCCAGCCGTGGACCGTCGGGTCGAGATCAGCGTCGCCGGTGATGCCCGGGTGCATGCGGATCACGCCGTCCTCGGCGAGCGTCGGGTCGCTCATGCCGGTACCCGCGCCCATGGCGTCGAAGCCCGTGAGCGGGGCGCAGGGCGGAACCAGGTCGCTCCAGGCCTCGGTGTTGACCTCGGTGCCCGCGTCGTACCCGTACGCGTCGACCGACGCCGTTTCGCCGACACGCCTGGGCAGGCGCATCGAGTTCACACCCGTGAACCCGTCGTTCGTGCAGATCAGCATGGACACGACCGACAGGTACTTCGCACCGGTGCGACCGTCGACGTCGAAGCTCACGCTCTCGCCCGGGAGCAGCGGCGGGAGCGTCGGGCCTTCGGTGACCACCGCGTCCTTCACGTGCTTGGCGGCGGAGGCGAACGCGATCATCGGGGCCAGGTTGCCGTTCTCGGCGATCTCCTGGATCTCGACGCTGGCCGCGGCCCCGACCTCGAAGAGCGAGATGGCGGTGCGATGCACGGCTGCCAGGGGTGGGGTGAACGGCTGGCCCGAGCTCAGGTTGTGCACGGTCACCCGGTAGCTCGCGGCAGCGGCCGGTCCGGTGGCGGCGCGGGATGCGGCCGCGGTCGTGGTCTCGGGACCCACGGCGGGTGCGGTGGTCGTGTCATCACAGGCGGCGGTGGCGAGCACCGCGATGGCGAGGGCGGACAGTCGACGCATGGGGCATTCTCCAGGAAGAGTTCGGCGACCCGAACCGATCGTCGGTCGGGCGGGGTTCTGGAGGGCAATGCCGAGGCCAACCGGGTCGGACGAGGGCGTCGAGGGCCCCAAGTCCCTCGTTCACAGCCGCTTGACGGGTCGGGGGGCAGGAGGAGTGGGCGCAGCGGCGTGTTTCACGAAACACCGGGTCGTTGCAGACCATCGTTTCACGCAACGTCGCAGCGACCCGAGGGGCACCCACCGGCACCTTCCGCGTACCACGATCGAGGTGTCCCCAGCCCACGGCCCCCTTCGCACCGGCCCTCAGCCCCACGTCATGTACGCCCGCATTCTCCGACTGTACGAAGCCGCCTTCGGTACGGAGCCCACGGACGTGCGCGCTCTGGGCGCCGACGGCTCCGCCCGCTCCTACCACCGCCTGGTGGGATCCGACGGCTCGACCGTGATTGGCGGAGTGGGGCCGGAGGCCGAAGAGAACGAGGCGTTCTGGTCGTACTCGCGGGCATTTCGCAGCATCGGCCTGCACGTGCCGGAGATCTTCGCGACCGATGCCGAGGCGGGTGTCTGGCTCATGGAGGATCTGGGGGACACCACCCTCTTCGCCGCCCTGGACGCCGAGAGGCGACGGGCTCCCGGATCGTTCCCCGAGTCGATGCTGCCGGCGTATCGGCGGGTGTTGGAATGGCTGCCGCGCTTCCAGGTCGAGGGACACCGCGTCGTCGACTACGGCGTGGCGTACCCCCGGGCGGCGTTCGATCGGCAGTCCATCCAGTGGGATTTGAACTACTTCAAGTACCACTTCCTCAAGCTGGCCCACGTGCCCTTCCGGGAAGCCGCCCTGGAGCGGGACTTCGCACGTCTCGTCGATCTGCTGCTCGCGGCCGACACCGACCACTTCCTGTACCGCGATTTCCAGTCACGAAACGTCATGCTGCGCGACGGGGAGCCGTGGTTCATCGACTACCAGGGGGGGCGCCGCGGCGCGCTCCAGTACGACGTCGCCTCGCTGCTCTACGATGCCAAGGCCGACATTCCCGATTCCGAGCGGGCCTCGCTGCTCGAGCACTACCTCGATGCCCTCGAAGCCGTGCACCCGGTCGACCGCGCGCAGTTCCTGGAGGTCTACCCGGGCTACGTTCTGGTGCGGATCCTCCAGGCCATGGGGGCCTACGGGTATCGCGGCTTCTTCGAGCAGAAGGCGCGCTTTCTGAAGAGCGTCCCCTACGCGGCGCGCAACATCGCGGGGATCCTCGAGAGCGGTCTGCCCCTCGACCTTCCGGAGTTGGAGACGGTCTTCCGGCGAATCGTGGATCGATGGTCGGATGAGCCCGATGGATCGCCCTCGCCCGCGGGGCTCCGGGTCGGGATCAACAGCTTCAGCTATCGTCGCGGGTATCCGGGCGACGAGACGGGGCACGGCGGCGGCTTCGTATTCGACTGTCGGGCCATTCCGAACCCCGGTCGTCAGGAGCGCTTTCGGGACCGCACGGGCCTGGACACTGGAGTGGCCCGTTTCATCGAGGCATTGCCCGAGGCCGGGGCCTTCTGGGACTCCGTGCGGGCGCTCGTCGATGCTCAGGTCGATACGTATCGCGCCCGCGGATTCACCAGCCTGACCGTCTCGTTCGGGTGTACCGGCGGGCAGCACCGGTCGGTGTACTTCGCGGAGCGGCTCGCAGCCCACCTCCGGGAGCGCTACGCCGACGTGGGGCTGGGCGTCCTGCATCGGGAGTCGGCCCGTTGGCCGCGACCGGCCGGCACGCCGACGACCGAGTGAGGTCGGTATGGACGCGATGATTCTGGCGGCGGGCTACGGGACCCGGTTGCGGCCGCTCACGGACCACACACCGAAGCCGCTGGTCGAGGTCGCCGGAGCGACGGTTCTCGAACACGTGGCCCAGCGCCTGATCGAGGCCGGCGCCGACCGCATCATCGTGAACGTGCACCACCTCGCGGATCAGGTGGAGCGGTTCGCCCGCGAGCGCTGGTCGCTCGATGCCGAGCTCGTCCTCTCGCAGGAGCGGATCCGCGCTCTGGGCACCGGTGGAGGGCTCAAGTACGCCTCCCCGCTGTTTCGACGGGACGCGCCGTTCTTCCTGCACGTCGGGGACGTGATCAGCGAGATCGATCTGGGCGGGATGTACGCCGCCCATCGGGAGGCCGGAGCGCTGGTGACGCTCGCCGTGCACGAGCGGAACGCGGCGCGCTGCCTGCTGTTCGACGACGACGGGCTGATCGGCCGCGACAACCGCACCGAGGGATGGACCCGGACGATCCGCGAGGCGCGGGGTCGGGAGCGCCGCTGGTCGTTCGCCGGCATCCACGTGCTCTCGCCCGAGGTATTGGAGCGCCTCCGCGAGGAGCCGCCCTTCGACATCATCGACGCCTATCTGCGCCTCGCCGAAGAGGGCGCCCGGCTCCAGGCGCACGACGTGACCGGCGCGCGGTGGCTCGAGATCGGCTCGCCCGAGCGACTGGACGTGGCGCGTCGGGTGCTCGAGGCCGAACGCTGATCGAGGACTGCGTCGGGGCGCCCGACGGGATCTCCGCTCAGCCGCGGCGCCGTTCCAACTCGCCGAGCAGGTCGTCCAGCGTCGCGCCCGCCGCGAGCAGGGCCGCGAGCGCATGGTAGACCAGGTCCGCGGCTTCCTCGGTGGCCCGGGGGGCATCGTCCTGGACGAGAGCCTGAATCAGCTCGGCGGTCTCTTCGCCGAGTTTCTTCACCCGCAGGTTGGGGTCGTCGAGCAGCCGCACCGTGTAGCTGCCCTCCGGCCGCTGCCGCGATCGATCGACCAGGGTGGCCCAGACCGCGGGTAGAACGTCTTCGGTCGCCGGATCGGTGCCGGCTCCGAAGCACGTAGTGTCTCCCGTGTGGCATGCCGGACCCGCGGGCCGCACGAGCGCCAGCAGCGTGTCGCCGTCGCAATCGGCGTGGAGGCCGGTGAGCGTCAGGGTGTTGCCGCTGGTTTCACCCTTCATCCACAGTTCGCCACGGGACCGCGACCAGAAGTGGACGGTGCCGGTCTCCAGGGTCGCCTCCAGCGCCTCGCGATTCGCCCAGGCGACCATCAGCACGCGTCCGGTGCCGACATCCTGTGCGACCACGGGGATCAGGCCGTCGGCGTCGAACCGCAGCCCGGCGAGAGCCGAGGCCTCGGCGACGCGACGGTCACTGAGATCGGTCAGTTCGTCCATCGCACGTCGACTCCCCAGCCCCGGAGGGCCGTCTTGAGTTCACCCACCGTGGTGAGTCCGTCGTGGAGGATTCCCGCCAGGAGGGCGGCCGACGCGTGACCCTCGGTGAATGCGTCGCGGAGGTGACTGGCGTCACCGGCGCCTCCCGACGCCACGACGGGCACGTGCACCCGGTCGACGATCGCGCGCGTCAGCTCCAGGTCGTAGCCCGTACGGACCCCGTCGCAATCGATCGAAGTCAGGAGGATCTCGCCGGCGCCCAGCTCGGCGCACCGCACCGCCCACTCGACCGCGTCCAGCTCGGTGCGCGTCTTGCCGCCGTGCGTGTAATGGCGCCAGATGCCGTCTTCCTCACGCGCGGCGTCGATGCTGGCCACGATGCACTGACTGCCGTACCGCTCGGCCCCGTCCGTCAGGATCGACGGATCGCGGACGGCGGCGCTGTTCGTGCTGATCTTGTCGGCGCCGGCGCGGAGCAGCGGCCCGATGTCGTCCACGCTGCGGACGCCGCCTCCGACCGTCAGCGGAACGAAGAGCACCTCGGCCGTGCGGCGCACGGTATCGAGCAGGGTGCCCCGGCCCTCGCGCGTTGCCGAGATGTCGAGGAACACCACCTCGTCGGCACCCTCGGCCTCGTACCGAGCGGCGAGCTCGACAGGATCGCCCACGTCGCGCAGACCCTCGAAGTTGGTGCCCTTCACCACGCGACCGTCCTTCACGTCGAGGCAGACCACGACCCTCGGCTTCAGCATCCGTCAGCCCTCGCCATCCGGGTCCTGGTCTTCCCAGGTGAGTGCGACCGAGCCCTTGGTGCTGAAGACCTCGTCGCCTTCGCGAAGGGCCTGACGTAGCGCGAGGCCGGTGGCCTTGATCGCGGCCTCGACGATGTGGTGCCGATCGCGCCCCCGATCCACCACGACGTGCAGGGTGGCTCCCAGGTTCACCGCCAGACTCTGAAGGAAGTGCTCGTAGAGCGGTGACGGCAGGCGACCTTCGTACCACGCCCGGCCACCGAGGTCGAGCGCCGAGCGGACCAATGCATCGTCCATCGGCACGGTCGCCCAGCCGTAGCGGTCGGCACGCTCCGGTACCTCGCGAGCCAGCGCGAGTCCGAGGGCGATGGCGACGTCCTCGACGAGGTGGTGCCGCAGGTCTCCAGTGGCCTCGAGCGTCAGTCCGAGACCCGCGTAGCGCGCGAGCGTCTCGACCATGTGCGTGAGGAAATCGTCGTCGGTCGAAACCTCGATTCCGCCGCCCTGGCGACGAACGTCGAGGCGGATCTGCGTTTCACGGGTCTCACGTCGGAGCGTGGCCATCAGCGGTCTCCGGGGGTTGGGGTAGCGGCCGGCGGAGGCGCGGAGCCCCAGCGATCGGCGACGTCGGTCGGTCTCAATGCGCCGGTGTAGAGGGCCATGCCGAGCACCACGCCGTAGGCGCCGGCGTCTTCGAGGAATGCGAGGTCGTCCATGGTGGTCACGCCGCCGGAGACCCATACCGGGTGGGGTGAGAGGCGGACCACGCGCTGCATCGCCTCGGCGTCGATGCCCTCAAGGCGCCCTTCCCGACCGACGTCGGTACAGAGT
>JAHHMJ010000495.1 GCA_018678395.1 Gemmatimonadota bacterium
GCGGCAACGAGATTGAAGCCGTTCATGGCGACGATCAGCGCGTTCGTGCCGGCCGTGTTGCCCGTCAGTGGGCGCGACGGCTCCAACCGCCGCCAGGCGGGCGCGGGATCGCGCTCTCGCACCGTCCCGTGAGCGCTGACCATCAGGTCGGGGAACACGTACAGGAGCGTGCCGTCATCGGTCACCTTCACGTCGCCCTCGTGCACCGCCATCAGGCGGGCGAGCTCCTCGTCGGCTTCGTGCAGCTCCATGCCGGAGTGCTGGACGAGGTCGGTCGCGCTGACGACGCCCTGCCGGGAGCGAACGAAGCGCAGGAGGTCGCGATCCTTCGCCTCCTTGCTGCGAACCGGCTCGTCGGGCCCGAATACGAAGGCGAAGACCTTCTTGTAGAACGGAGGTCCGTCCTTCCGCCCCCGGACGCCCCGTCGCCGCTCACCGTACCCCTCGCCGTAGTACGGCCGTCCCCTCCACCGGGGGCCCCACAACCAGTACCAGAGCCAGAAGTCCCCCATGGGGAGGCGCATGCCCCCACCCCGGCTGCCCCCGCCTTCGCGTCCGCCGCCCAGACCGCCGCCGTCACCGTCGCGGTTGGCGAAGAGGGCCGCGATCAGGAGGGCGACGAAGACGATCGTGTAGAGCACGAGCATGCCGACGATCCAGACCTTGAACCCGACCTTGAACGCCGCCCACGCACCCTTCTTCACACGGGTCCACAGCGATGTGGCCTCGCGGCTCAGCAGGCCTTTCTCGAAGCGGTAGACCAGGTCGCCGCGCTCGCCGACCTCGAGGTGGCCGCGACGGTCTTCGAGAAGCCGGCGCAGCGTCTCTTCGGCCTGGGCGCGCTCCAGTCCGGTAGCTGCCGTGATGTCGGCTACCGTGGCGCGTCCGTCGAGCCGCCGCAGGGCGCGCAGGACGGGGGCGGGGTCGAGGGTCGGCGAAAGGACGCCGGCGTCGGCCATGATGGGACTCCGTACCGGTCCGGGGAGGTGCGTGATCGTGCAGTATAACCCCGGTACGGGATCGGGGTTCGGACGCTTCAGCCGGAGTTGACCCCCGACGTCGCGCGCCGCTAGGAATGACGGAACCGACGTCTTCCGTGCCCCCATCCGAAACGAGCCATGCGCGACCGTCATCGTTGGTCTCTCTTCGTCCTGGCGCTTCTCGCCGCCGTCGCCGGGCCGCTTTCCCGACCCATCGCGGCCCAGGAATCGGTCGCCGATCGTGTTGCGGGGATTCTGCGCACGACCCCCCTGATCGACGGTCACAACGATCTGCCTTGGGAGATTCGCGGCACCGCCGGCGGCGACGTCGCGGCGTACGACCTGCGCGGCTCCGTCCCCGGACACACCGACCTCGCGCGCCTCGCGGCCGGGGGAGTCGGGGGGCAGTTCTGGTCGATCTACGTTTCGTGCGACGCCGTGGCCGACGGCCCGGCCCGCGTACAGCTCGAGCAGATCGACATCGCCAGGCAGATCATCCGCCGCTATCCGGATGCGTTCGGGGCCGCCTTCAGCGCCTCGGACATCGAACGGGAGTTCGCGCGCGGACGCATCGCCTCGCTCCTGGGGATGGAGGGTGGGCACGTCATCGAGAACTCCCTCGGTGCGCTGCGCGCGTACCACGGGGCCGGCGCTCGGTACATGACGCTCACCCACGGGTGCAACACGGACTGGGCCGATTCGGCGACCGACACCCCGCGCCACGGTGGGCTCACCGCCTTCGGGCGCGAGGTCGTGCTCGAGATGAATCGCCTGGGCATGCTCGTCGATCTGTCGCACACGTCGCCCGCCACCATGCACGATGTGCTCGACGTGGCCGAGGCACCGGTCATCTACTCGCATTCGTCCGCCCGGGCCCTGACCGACCATCCTCGCAACGTGCCCGACGACGTCCTGCGGCGGCTGCCCGAGAACGGCGGGGTGGTCATGGTCACCTTCGTCCCCGGGTTCGTCAGTGAGGCGGTACGCACCTGGGACGGCCCGACCGCAGAGGCACCGCGGGCCCTCCTGACCGACGTGGCCGACCACATCGATCACATCCGCCGCGTCGCCGGGGTCGAGCACGTCGGGATCGGGGGTGACTTCGACGGGATCTCGACCGTAGTCGAGGGGCTCGAGGACGTGTCGACCTATCCGGCGCTGTTCGAGGAACTCGCCCGGCGCGGTTGGACCGACGACGAGCTGCGCGCCCTCATCGGCGGCAATGTCCTGCGGGTCATGCGTGATGCAGAGGCCGCCGCTCGGCGAGCCCAGCGGACGCGCGAGGCGTCGGTGGCGACCATCGAGGAGCTGGACGGCGAGGGGCCGATCGGGTCGGGAGGGGTACGATGAGAGCGCAGCGCCCGGGGGACGGGGAGTTCAACCCGTACTACGCGACCTACATCGCGCTCGTACCGGACGGCGACATCGTCGAGACGCTGGCGGTGCAGTGGCTGGAGACGCACCGAATGCTGGCCGCGACCCCACCCGATCTCGAGACCTACCGGTACGCGCCCGGCAAGTGGTCGCTGCGGGAGTCGCTCGGGCACGTGATCGACACCGAGCGGGTCTTCACCCAGCGGATTCTGTGGTTCAGCCGGGGTGCCGAGGACGCGCTGCCGGGCATGGACCAGGATGCGTGGGTGCCGACTTCGGGGGCGGCCGAGCGTTCTCTCACGGATCAACTGGCCGAGTGGCAGGCGGTGCGAGGCGGACTCGTGGCGTTGCTGCAGGGCCTGCCCGGCGAGGCGTGGTCTCGTGGGGGTACCGCATCCGGAAGCCACGTGACGGTCCGAGCGCTCGCCTGGATGATCGCGGGCCATGAGCGGCACCACCGGGGGCTATGGCGTGACGCGTACGGCGTCGAGTCGCCGTGACCCCCGAGCCGCGGGCCGTCCGCCGACAGGACCGCGCGCAGGATGAGGCGTTCATCGTCGAGGCGTTTGCGCGGATCCCCTGGGGCACGCTCGCGGTCGCCGACGGCGCCGGTCCGCCCCACGTGAACACCAACCTCTTCGTACACCTCGGGGAGCCCGATCGGATCTATGTGCACACCGCCCGGGCCGGCGCACTCGCCGACGTGGTGCGGGTGGCCGGAGAGGAGGGCGCCGCGGCGAGCTTCACCGCGGCCGCGATGGGGAGGCTGCTGCCCGCCGACGAGGCGCTCGAGTTCAGTGTCGAGTATGCGGGTGTGACGGCGACCGGTCGGGTCGTCGAGGTCGAGGACGACGTCGAGGCCGAGCACGCCCTGCAGGCGCTCCTCGACCGGTACGCGCCTCATCTGCGCCCGGGACGGGACTACCGACCCATCATCGCCGCGGAACTCGCGCGCACGGCGGTCTATCGACTCGACGTCGACGCCTGGAGCGGAAAGCAGAAGGCGGTCGACGCCCACGAGGGCGCCTTCCGCCTGCCGATGCCCGAGCCACCGATCGAAGCCGGGTAGGGTCGGGCCTCCGCCGAGGGCCCCCGCCGGTGTCAGTGGATCGCCGCCCCCGGCGTCAGCTGATGGGGCGCTGCCTCCGTCAGCTGATCGGGCGCTGCCTCCGTACGATGAACAGCCCCTGCTTGTGGCTGGTGACCAGGATGTTGCCGCTCGGGAAGAACGGGTAGTTGCTCCAGGATCCGTCGAAGAACCCGGGCGCGTCGTCGTCGGCGTACGGTGCCGTGTCGAACCAGGCGACCTCCCGCGGATTCTCGGGGTCCGTCACGTCGAGGACGCGCAGCCCGGCGGCGTAGTTCGACTGGTACATGTAGTTGCCGGCCACGTAGAGGTTGTGGTCCGTGGCGTTGTTGGTGGCCACGTACGTCCCGGCCAGCACGGGGTCCGTCAGGTCCTGGACGTCCCAGATCATGGTGCGCGTGCCATCGGTGAGCCCGTTCATCTCATCGAGTTCGTCGTTCACGTACATGAAGCGGTGATCCTCGGTCAGCCAGCCCTGGTGGATGTAGGCGGTGTTGGGCATCACGGCCTTGCCGATCACGACCGGGGCCTCCTTGTCCGTCACGTCGCCGATGCTGACGGCCGACTCCGAGTAGGCGAAGCAGATCTCACGGCCCCGGAAATCCTCGTCGGGTCCGCTGTAGAGCACGCACTGCGCGTCGTGGGTCTGCCCGGCCGCACCCAGGCCCACCGTGAGGTCCGTGTAGCACCCGGCGAACGAGGGGTTCTTCGGAGCTCGCATGTCGATGATGTGGAGGGAGCCGCAACCGCGTCCCCCGGCCGAGTTCGCCATGGTGTAGACGAAGCCCGTGTCCTCGTTGACGGCGAGGTTGTGCGAGCTGCCGATCTCGGTGTAGAGGGCGTCCGCTTCGAAGGTCGGCGGATCTGCCGGATCGACGTCGCGGAGGCGGGTCATGTCGAAGACCTGCATGCCGTGCGCGCCGGCGTTGTCGGCGACGATGATCGCGTGATCACGGATCACCTTCACGTCCCGCCAGGCGTTGCCTCGGCTGCCCTCGGTCTTGGGCAGCTGGCCCAGGTAGATCGGGTTCGACGGATTGGTGACGTCGACGAACGACGTCCCCTCGCTGCGCCCGACGACCGCGTACTCCCGAGCGGTTTCCGGATCCGTCCAGCCCCAGACGTCGTTCACCATCGCGCCTCGGGACGCCCCGAGCGACTCGACCGGCAGCAGCGAGACGAGGTCCATCTGGTCGCACCCGAAGAGGGCCGCCGAGCCGTCCGCGCAGTCGACCTCCTCGCCGGCGACCGCCTCGTAGCCCTCGACCTCACCGGCCAGGGAGCCGGCTTCGGCCCAGTCTCCTGCGGACGCCCGGTACGTGACCGCGGTCCCGGCGCCGTAGTCGTTCCCGGGGGAGCCGACGACCGCGGACTCTCCGCTCGCGGCCACGGTGAGTCCGAAGACCGGCATGAAGTCGGTGCCCGGGCCGGTGAGGACCGTGCCGTCGTCCCACGATCCGTCGACCATGGAGAATCGGGCGGCAGCGCCCAACTGGCCCCGGGCGTTGGGTGCGCCGGCCCAGAC
>JAHHMJ010000681.1 GCA_018678395.1 Gemmatimonadota bacterium
CGTCGTCCCCTCGATGGGGGCCGACCGATCGGCGGGAATGGCCAGGGTCACGTCGTAGGCTACATCCGCCAGCGTCGCCGAGCGCGCATCGGCCAGGGCCCGGGACACGCCGAGCTCGAGACCCGGCGGGTGGGCATCGCCGCAGCCGGCCACGGCAGCGAGCAGTCCGGCGACGAGCGGGAGTCGGTATCGAGGAGTCATGCCGAGGAAGCTAATCCAGCCGGGGCTCGGTGCCAGAGCCCGCCCGGCGGTCCGGCATCCCCGTCACTCCGCCTCGAGGCGACCTAGAACAGCGCGTCGAGGTAGAGATCGATCCGGGTTCGCCGGTCCGGGCCCGTGAGCCCTCGCGAAACGTCGAAGCGCACGAGCCCGTCGAGCAGGCTCCAGCCCACCCCGACCGACCACCGTACGTCATCCCAGGCCCATGCCTCTTCGTCAGGCGCCCACCTCCCGACCCCGTCGACCGCCCAATCCGGCCGGTCGTCGGTCCAGCCGGCGTCGGCGAATCCCGAGAGCGACCACGCCGGGTACACCCGTCCGACTTCGAGCCGGCCGCGCGCGAACGTCCGGCCGAGCGTGGTGGTGGCGTCGTAGCCCCGAAGATTCACCGGCCCCCCGAGTGTCCAGTGGCGCTGGACGGGAACGTCGCCCCAGGCCCGCCCCCCGGCAGCTTCCGCCCCGACCCGCCAGCGACCCTCGGCGAGGGGCAAGGCCGTGCGCAACGTGATCCGGGCGCGCCCGTACTCACCGTCTTCGCCCTCCGCCCCGATCGGCCGCGTCGCCGCGCCCTGTCCGTAGAGCTCGAGCCCGAACTGGGCCGCGAGCGGGTCGGTTCCCCACCATGGCGCGATCCGCAGCTCGCCGCCGGCCTCCTCCAGCCGGTCCGCCCGCAGGACGGGACGGAAACGCCAGTCGCCGTCGAAGGCGTGGGCGAGCGAGAAGTTCATCTCCCGAGCGACGGGATCCTGCCGCTCGGCGTAGAGTCGCAGCGACCAACTCTGCCGGTGCGCCGAGTGGGGTGCGAACTCCAGATCCGCCCCGGTCGCCAGGAAGTACTCGCCGTCGTCGCGACCGAACAGCAGCGCGTTCAGGGAGTTCCCGAATTCCAGCGGCCGCCCCCTCTCGTCCAGCGCACGCAGCTCGCGATACCCACCCAGCATGATGCGCCGCGACAGCGTCTCCCGTTCGAACGCGAGGCGCGCCTTGGGCTCGAGGTCCGAGAAGCCGAAGAACCCGGTCGCCGAGAAGGTCACGGGTCCGACGAAGGTCCCGAGTCGCGCCTGGAAGCGGCCGCCGATCGCGGGACCCTCGACCCGATTGTACCGCATCAGTTCCGGGCGCTGGAAGCCCCAGTTGGCCGCCCAGGGGATGCCCTGGATCGGCGGGGCGGGCAGGTCCGCCAGATCGTCGACCAGCGCCTCCAGCTCCTGTGCCGACGTGAAGCCGGCCGCGTCGTCCCAGATGGGAGGCGGGAGATCGGGGCTGGTCTCCAGGAGCGACAGGTCCTCCGGCACGAGATAGTCCTCGCCGTCGTACCGCCATGCGGGCGCCGGCCCGTCGCCCACGGCGCCGACGCCCCGCTCGCGGGCCAGCTCGGCCATGAACGCCATGGCCTCCGCACGGGTCGCGAAGTGCACCTCCTGTGTGACCGGCACGGCGTCGGACAGATGCTCCAGCTCGTCGTCGAGGACCACGCTCTCGATGGCATACGACAGGTCCCACGCGACCGGCATCTTCAGCACACCCGCCGACACCACCCCTTCGAATCGGGCGGAGCGCGGCAGCCAGACGCGGAAGTCCCAGAGGGAGTAGTCCACCGCCATCACATCCATGTCGAACGTCCAGGGCTTGAACAATCCCGGGACGTACTTGAAGCTGCCGGCGGCCTCTTCCTCCTGCAGATCGGGGATGTCGCGGATCGCGTCGAACTGCTGACTCAGGCGGAACGCCGCGCGGACCAGTGCGCCCGACTCCGGCTCGATCCAGAGTGACCCGGTCATGCGGTGGACGTCGGCCACCCGCGGCAGAACGTCGAGTTTCACCGCGCGGAGCGAACGCCCGTCCGGGAGGAAGAGCGAGAGGGTGTCGGCGCTGCGGAACTGGTAGAGCGTATCGGCACCCGCGGCGAGCGGATGGGCGAACCAGAAGTCGTCGTCGGACGGCTGGAAGGCCTCCTCGAGGTCCTCGTCGTCGTTCTCCGAGCCGAAGCCGAAGACCAGTCGCTCGCCGCCCGGGTCGAACGCACCCTCGATGGTGAAGTCGGAGAGGGCGTTGAAGTCGGACTCGGCCTCGGCGTACTCGCGACCCGGGTACTGCGCCCGCGACGCGAGGACCTGTGTGAGCGTCTCGTGGTCCCGGTCCCAGAACACACGGGCTGCGGCCTCGGATCGATAGAGCGTCCGGTCCTTCAGCGGCGTGCGCAGTTGTGCCGCGATTCGCTGCCGAACGAGCGC
>JAHHMJ010000111.1 GCA_018678395.1 Gemmatimonadota bacterium
CCGCGAGTGCGTCCAGCTGCGGCGTCGCCATCGCTACGACCCGGCCCCCTGCACCCGCACCCGCACCCGGGCGATCCCGACGACCGCCACCTCGAAGCCCGCCGCCTCCACTGCGCCCCGCGGCGCCTCCGCGTCCCAGCGCCGTCCGAGACACCGTGCGCGCCAGCTCCGCACGGTTCATCAGCGAATCCGGGTCGGCCCAGTCGGCCACGGTGTCGCCGTAGCCCTTCGGAGACGGCGGCGCCCACATCGGCTGCCGCAGCGCCTGGAGCACCCCGAGCACGGCGGGCGGCACCTCGCGGCTGTCGACGCCGCGGAGCAGTGCGACGAGCCAGTCCTGCGGGGTCCGGAACTTGGCCCGCTCCGGATCCCAGGCGGACTCCAGGTGGACGACCGCCCGTGCGACCTCGCGCAGATCGCCCTCGGTGTCGCGGAAGACCGCGGCCACGCGGTCCACGGAGGCCGGATCGTCGGCGTCCGACACGAAGTGGCGCACCAGCTTGGATGCCACGAAGGTGGCGGTCGCGGGGTGACGGGAGAGGTCTCGGATCACGGCCACGCCCTCGTCTTCGCCATCGTCGGAATACCGGCGGCCGAGCACGGTCTTGCTGCCGGGCTCGTGGATGAGCGACTGGAAGGCGAAACCGACCTGCCCGTCGGCGTCCGGCCCCCGCCGTCCCGCACCCCGCCGCAGCGCGTTCTGCCGCGCCATCGGACCGATGCCGCTGACACTCCAGCCGGTCAGGATGCGCGCGAGCTCGCGCACGTCGTCCTGCGTATAGCCCCCGTTCACGCCGAGCGTGTGCAGCTCGAGCAGCTCGCGGGCGTAGTTCTCGTTGAGCCCGACGGGAGGCCGGTCCGGGCCCCGCCGGCGGCGAGAGGCCATCTGGGCGCCCCGCGATTCCGGCCCCACCGACTGTGCGTTGTCGAGGTAGGTCAGCATCGCGGGATGGCGAGCGCTCGCGAGGACCATGTCCTCGAAACGCCCGAGCGCGTGGCGGCGAATCACGTCGCGCTCGTAGGAGCCCGCGAAGGCCGCGGTCGGGAGCTTGCCGGCCCCCGACACGCACAGGTGATTCGACCAGAAGGCCACCCAGCGCTCGACGAAGGGACGGTCGGTGGCGACGCGGGCCGTCAGCGCCGCCGAGATCTCGGCGACCGAGTGCTCGCGCAGCCGGCGCCGGGCACCGTCGGCGGCCTCGACGTCCTGACTGCGCTGCGCCTCCAGCGTCGCCCGCAGGAGCGCCCCGGGATCGGTGTCGCCGGACGGCGCGGGAAGCGTGGGGTCACCCCCGTCGAGCTGGCCTTCCAGCCACCCACGGGGATCGGACAGACGCGACGCCTCGCCGGGGCGGGCGCCGAGGCCGAAGCGATTCAGAGCACGTAGAGCCGTGTCCATGGTTCGGGAGGGTTCGGGGAACGTGTCCTCGTCTCTCCCGATGGATCGGCGCCCGCGAGCGTTAAAGCGAGGGTGGCCTCGGACCGCCGTGGCCGCCGCACGAAACGGGGCCCGAGCCGCATCGGCCCGGGCCCCGCCCGTTCACTCGTGCCGCGAGCCGGGCGCGCCGCGCGGCGCGCCCGCTCGTGTAGCCCGATCAGAACGTCTTGCGCACCTGCAGGATCGCGAGGCGGCCGATCTCCGGCACGCCCACGAACGTCTCGTAGCCCACGTCGAAGACGTTGGTCACGTCGAGCAGGATCTCGGTGCCGGTCCCGGCGATCTCGTAGCCGAGTCCGAGGTCGAAGACGGTGTACGCCTCGACGCAGTTGCGCAGGCCGCTGGCCTCCAGCGCACCGCGCAATTCGTTGCTGAGCGGCAGACAGCCCACGCCGACGAAGTCGGCCGAGTTCACGCTGAACTCGGACGAGTACCGGCCGCGTGCGCTGGCCGAGAAGCCGGCGTTCGTGTAGCCGACGTCGACGGACCACTTGAAGTCCGGCGCGTTCAGCCCCACGACGTCGTTGAGGTCCTCGATCTCGGTGAAGTCCTCGACCTCGGTGTCGGTGTCGGAGTCGACCAGGAAGAAGTCGTCCTGGATCCAGCTCATCGAGGTTCCAAACGTCCAGTGGTCGGTGAGGCGGGCCTGGACGGCCAGATCGGCACCGAAGTAGTCCAACTCACCGAAGTTGATGTACGAGGCCACGATGTCGGCCGTGGGCGAGATGACGTCCTCGGACGACACCACGCCGACCGGCACCCCCCCGACGGCCGTCGCGAGGGCCGCGGCGTCCTGGGCCGGTAGTCCCGCCTGCACCAGAAGTGCGCCGAGCTGCTGTCCGTCGAAGAGTACCAGAGGATTCCGCGCCAGAAGCGGCGAGGTGAAGTTCTCGCGCTTCGTGTAGTAGACGTCGGCGGCGATGGCGAGCCGTCCCTGGAAGTTGCCCTGGTAGCCGATCTCGAAGGTGTTGGTGGTCGACTCACGCAGCGGCGGCGTGTCCGGGATCACGGCCCCGGCCGCGGGCGAAATGAGACCGGTGTTGGCGTCGAGCAGGTTCAATCCCACGAGCCCGATCGGAAGCTGCCCGAGAAGGGCCGCCTGCTGCGGCGAGATCTGCTGGGTCTGCAAGAGGAACCCGACCATGAGAGGCCACAACGCCTCGGCGGACAACGGCAGCAGCTGACCCGGGCCGCCGAGAGCCTCCGGAGTGAACGACGAGCGCACACCCGCGATGCCGCCCTGATCGTTCATGAACGAGAAGCCGTCCTTACCCGATCCCTGCGCCCGCAGGTAATACCCGAGCTGGCCGGCGCCGCCGCTGGCCAGTCCCCCGTTGATGTCGAGGAAGTAGTTCAGCGTCGTGGGCATCGAGAAGGCGCGGTTGTAGGTCGCACGCCAGGTGTGGTTCGGATCCGGCTTGTAGAGCAGCGCGGCCCGGGGCGAGAAGACCGGGTCGTCCAGCAGCGAGCTCTTGTCGGCCCGCAGCGCCCCCAGCAGCTCGAACTGATCGTTGATGATGTATTCGGCCTGGGCGTAGACACCGAACTCGTTGACGTTGTCGTCGTCCTCGTACTGCCCGTTGATGTCGCCCTCGGTGTCCGGGCGGGTCAGGTACAGATCGGCGCCGTAGGTCACGTCGAGCTGCTGACGGGCGCCGAACGACTCCCC
>JAHHMJ010000305.1 GCA_018678395.1 Gemmatimonadota bacterium
CTCTGCACCTGCATCATGAGGTCGGCCAACTCGTCGACCACGACGACGATGTAGGGCAGGCGCCCGTCTTCGTAGATCCAGCGGTCGGGATCGCCCTCCTCGCCCTCGGGCGCGGGCCTGCGGAGCACCTTGCCGGACGCCAGTCGCTTGTTGAATTCCGCGAGCGAGCGGACCCCGTTGGCGGCGAGCAGCTGGTACCGCCGCTCCATCTCGAGCACCGCCCACTTCAGGACGGCGGCCGCGTCGGCGGGGTCGGTGATCACCGGATGCCGCAGGTGCGGAAGGTCGGCGTAGGCCGAGAGCTCGACCATCTTCGGGTCGATCATCAGCAGCCGCAGCGTCTCCGGAGTGTGCCGGTAGACGAGGCTGGTGACGATCGTGTTGATGCAGACCGACTTCCCCGACCCCGTCGCGCCCGCGATGAGCAGGTGGGGCATCTTGGCGAGATCCGCCACGTAGGGCCGGCCCGTCAGATCCTTGCCGAGACCGAGCGGGAGGGATCCTCGAGCCTTGAGGTACTCCCGCTCCTGCAGGATGTCGCGCAGGTGCACGATCGACGAATGCGGGTTCGGGATCTCGACGCCGACCGCACCCTTGCCCGGAATCGGAGCGACGATCCGAATGCTCGGAGCCTTCATGGCGAGGGCGAGGTCGGCATCCAGATTGGCGATGCGATTCACCTTCACACCTGGCGCGGGCACCACCTCGAACTGCGTGACCACCGGGCCCGTGGTGCGGCCCCCGAGCGAGCATTCCACATTGAAGGTACGCAGCTTCTCGACGAGGATCTCGCCGAGCCCCTCGAGCTCGCGGTCCATGTCGGCGGAATCCTCGGCCTCGTCCGAGGTCAGGAGCGCGATCTCCGGCAGAGCACCGCCCTCGAGGTCGCGGGGGTCGGCCGGATCGGGCAGGTCGTCCGCCGGCCCAGGGGTCCGGTCCGGCACCTCGATCGGCGCCTCGACTGCAGGCTCCGGCGCGGTCTCCGACCTCGCGTCGGCCGACGCCGCCTCGGCCTCCTCACCGGTTTCGGGGCCCGTCCAATGCTCCTCCGGGAGGGGCTCGTCGGCGACCGCCGCAGCCGCCGCCTGAGCGTCGAGTTGCTCGCGCTTGTCCCGGTAGGTCTCCCCCAGGGCCCGGGCACCACGCGCCGCCAGCTCGCCTCCCTTCAACACACCCGTTCCCAGGGTGCGGAGGGGATTCCAGCGAAGTGTGGCGACCGACAGGAACACGAAGAGCACACCGACGAGCAGGAGAGATCCGAACAGACCGATCGCGGACCGCAACGGGTCGCCGAGCCCACTCCCCAGCCAGCCGGCGAGCGTGGCGCCGGGCGAGACGACGGCGATGAAGACGGGCACGAGGACCAGGAGGCCCGTGCTCAGGACCGCCACGCGCAGCGTCCACGCGGTGTCCAGCCACTCCCCGGCGCGCAGGCCGGCGATGGCGAGGAGCACGGCGACGAGGGGCGCCGCGCCGCCGACGATCCCGACGAGCGCGGCGCGCAGGCCGGCTCCGAGCATCCCCACGACGTTGCCGCTCGGGAACCAGCCGGCCGCCCGCTCGCCCAGCCAGGAGGTGGGGAGGAGAGAAGCCGCGACGAAGACCGCGAGCGCGATCAGCGCCACGCCGAGCACGTCCCGCTGTTGCTCCCGTGTCAGGAGCGGCCCGGAGCCCTTCCGTTTCCGGGAACGCGACTTCTTCGCCTTCTTACGAGCCATGGCGGGCACGGAGGGCTCGGTCGCGCAGCTCCGGGACGACGTCGTGAACGTCGAGCCGAGCGCAACTCTCCAGATCGGCGTCCAGACCGAGTGCGAGCAGGGCCCGCCCCGACTCCGTGTCACGAAGCCAGCCTGGCTCGATCACGAGGCTGTCCGTCAGGGCCTCGGCCGCACGGGCGCCGTCGTCCAGTTCGAAGGGCTCGGCTCCGGTCGCGCGCAGACGCCGCACGAGGTGGCCGGCGCACATCACGTCCTCGAGTGCGAATGCGCCCGAGCGCCCGGCACACGCGACGACCAGCCGGTCGGCCCGGTCGACGGCCCGCGTCACGGCCCCGAGGTTCAGGAACGAGGCCACCACGACCCGGTCCGCCGCCTCGACCGCCGCGAACACACGGGTGCCGTTGGTGGTGTTCATGATGAGCCTCTGGCCCTTCACCACCTCGGGTGTGAACTCGCCGGGTGAATTCCCGAGGTGGTAGCCCTCGATCATCTCACCCCGCCGTTCGCCGCACAGCAGGGTGTCGTCCCGGCCGATCGACTGGATCAGCTTGATCGCCTCCTCGGTCGAGCCGGTCGGATAGATGCCGCTAGCCCCGGACATGAGCGCCTCGACCATGCAGGAGCTCGCCCGCAGGACGTCCACGACCACGACGGTCGCGCCGGCCAGATCGAGATCGTTCAGGCTCTCGACCGTGAAGCGGACCTCGAGCCTCACGCGCCCTCCCCGCCCCCACGCCGTTCACCGAAGCGCTCCAGAAACGCGGTGTCCACGTCTCCCGCGACGAACTCCGGATCCCGAACGATCTCGCCGAGGAAGTCCGTCGTCGTGTGAACGCCCTCGATGACGAGGTGCGCCAGGGCGTTGCGCGCCCGCGAAATCGCCTCGTCGCGCGTGTTACCGCTGACGATCAGCTTCGCGAGGAGAGAATCGTAGAAGGGCGGCACCCGATAGCCGCTGTACACGTGCGTATCGAGCCGCACGCCGGGCCCGCCAGACGGGTGGAACGAGGTGATCGTCCCCGGCGACGGCGCGAAGTTGCGCTCCGGATCCTCGGCATTGATCCGGAATTCGATCGCATGCCCCCGCATCTCGATCTTCTCGGGGAAGGAGAGCGGCTCACCGGCCGCGACCCGGATCTGCTCCTTCACGAGATCGAGCCCGGTCGTGACTTCCGTCACCGGATGCTCGACCTGGATGCGGGTGTTCATCTCGATGAAGTAGAACGACCCGTCCTGGTCGAGCAGGAACTCGACGGTCCCCGCCCCGACGTAGTCGATCGCGGCGGCTGCCTTCACCGCCGCCTCGCCCATGGCCGCCCGCAGCTCGGGCGTGAGCGCCGGCGAAGGTGCCTCTTCGATCAGCTTCTGGTGACGCCGCTGCACCGAGCAGTCCCGCTCACCGAGGTGGACGACCCGCCCGTGCGCGTCGCCGAAGACCTGGAATTCGACGTGTCGCGGGCGGAGGATGCAGCGCTCGAGATAGACCCCGTCGTCGCCGAAGGCCGCCTGCGCTTCGTTCTGGGCCGCCTGAAGCAGCTTGGGGAAGCTCTCCTCGTCGTGCGCGATCCGCATCCCCTTTCCGCCGCCGCCTGCCGACGCCTTGATCATGATGGGGAACCCGATTCCACGCGCGACCTCGACGGCCTCGTCCCCGTCGGTGAGAATCCCTTCCGACC
>JAHHMJ010000531.1 GCA_018678395.1 Gemmatimonadota bacterium
GGTCGAGGGAACCCGGGACTGACGATGGAGCCCGTGCGTGATTTCGTCGGCTACGCGGATCGGCCGCCCGACATCCGGTGGCCGAACGGCGCGCGTCTGGCCGTGAACTTCGTGCTCAACGTCGAAGAGGGCTCGGAGTATTCGATCCAGGACGGCGACGGGCGCACCGACGCCGCCCTCTCCGAGGTGGCCACGCCGCGGGTGCCCCGAGGCGATCGCGATCTCGGCGCCGAGAGCATGTTCGAGTACGGGAGCCGGGTCGGGTTCTGGCGCATCCACCGGCTCTTCCGGGACTACGATCTGCCGCTGACCGTCTTCGCCACGGCGGTGGCGCTCGAGCGGAATCCGGCCCTGGCGCGCGCCGTTGCCGGGACGGACTGGGACGTGGTCGCGCACGGGCGCCGGTGGATCGAGCACTACCTGCTCGACGAAGAGACCGAGCGGGCGGAGATCGAGGCCGCCTTCGAGTCGATCCGGAGCCTCGTGGGCCGGGCGCCCGAAGGGTGGTACTGTCGCTACGCACCGTCCGTGCACACCCGCCGACTTCTCGTCGAGCACGGCGGCTTCACGTACGACAGCGACGCCTACAACGACGAGTTGCCGTACTGGGTCGACGTGGCCGGTCGGGCTCATCTCGTCGTCCCGTACTCGCTGGTCACGAACGACGCGAAGCTCGTGGGCGGTCCGCTCGTCACGGGCCGTCAGTTCGGCGAGTACCTGATCGACGCCTTCGAGGAGTTGGTCGCCGAGGCCGACGTGCATGCGCGCATGATGTCGGTCGGGATGCATGCGAGGATCCTCGGGCAGCCCGCGCGCATCCGCGGCCTGCGCACGTTCCTCGATCACATCCGCGACCGGGCCGACGTCTGGATCTGCCGGCGCGGGGATCTCGCCGCCCACTGGCGGGAGGTAGTGCCACCTCCGGGAGGTGCGGCGTGAGCGGCTCGATCGTCGCGGCGTACTCGTGACGTCGGGGCACTTCGCGGTCACCGCGCGGCTCCCGGACCCCACGGCCTTCGCGCCTTTCGGCGCGTTTCTCGAACCGCCGGGCGACGTGGGCGCACGGGCTCTGTTCAGCTCGTGGATGGAGCCGGTTCCGGGGCGGTCGCCCCGCTACCACCTGAACCGGGTAGCCCCCTCCGCGCTTCCGGCGACCCTGGACCGGGTGGAGCGCCACCCGCACGCGGCGCAGCTGTTCCTCCCCATCGGCGTGTCGCGGTATCTGGTCACCGTGATGCCGTCCGACGTCGCGGGACGGCCCGACGCTTCGCGGGCGCAGGCGTACGTGGTGCCCGGGACCGTGGGCGTGGCCTACCACCCCGGTACGTGGCACGCGGGCATCGCGGTGTTGGACCGTGAGGCCAGCTTCGCCGTCCTGATGTGGCGGGGGGGTGACGACGACGACGAGTTCGCTTCGATCCCGGCGCTGGAGATCGCGGTGGAGCCGGGGTCCGGAGCGCGCGCACTCGACCACGGCGGCGACCGAGATGGCTGAGCCGCCCCTGGGTCCGATCGAGCAGACACCCCTGCGCCGTCAGGTGGCCGAGCGGCTCCGCACGGCCATCGTGACGGGTAGGCTCCGCCCGGGCTCGCCCCTGACCGAGACGGCGCTGGCCGAGCAGTTGCAGGTGAGCCGGGCGCCGATCCGGGAAGCGATCCAGGACCTCGAGAACGACGGGCTGGTCGAGACCCTGCCGTACCGCGGGAAGCGGGTGAAGCCCCTGACCGTGCGCGAGGTCACCGAGATTCGTGAGATGCGGCAGCGCTTCGAGGTGATGGCCGTGCAGCGCATCGGTTCGCGCGGCGCCGCCGTCGACGAGCTGTGGGGCCCGTGTCGGGCGATGGCGGCGGCGGCCGAACGTGGCGATCGAGACGCCCTCATCGCCGCGGACGAGGCCTTCCATCGGACCCTGATCCAGCTCTCGGACCACCGTCTGTTGGCCCAACTGTGGGGCGGGCTCTACCTGCGCATCCACCAGATCATGGCCCTGCGCAACGACCGGGACGTGGATCTGGCGGACATTGCCGCAGCGCACCCGCCGATCGTGAAGGCACTCGAGGCGGGCGATGTCGAGTGCGCCGTACGCCTGGTCTCGCGGCACTTCGACGCGCTCGCGGACTTCGATCCCGCGAGCATCGCCGACGGGGCCGAATGAAGGGACGCCGCGTTCTGATCACGGGGGCAGGTGGCTTCGTGGGAAGCGCCCTGAGCGAGGGGTTCACCTCCCTGGGTTGGGACGTCGTGGCGATCGACCGGTCGTTCGACGCCGATCCGAGCAGCGGTGGCACCCGGACCCGAAGAGTCGTCGCCGACCTGGCCGACGGGGTGCCGGACGGGCTCGGTGCCGTGGACCTCGTGGTGCACGCCGCCTGGGTGACGACGGCTCCCGAAGACCTCGGCGTCACACGCGCCGAGTACTCTTCATTGAACCTGACGCCCCTCGAGGCGGTTCTGCGCTGGGTGGCCCGCGCACGGCCCGCGGCGTTCGTCTTCCTCAGCTCTTCGGGTGTGTTTGCCGCGGCGGATGCTGCAACGGGCTCCAGCGCCTCCGCCCGGCGCCCTGACGCCGCCGCCCCGGGCCTCACCGACGCGCTCGAGCCGACCTCCGATTCGCCCTATGCGGTGGCCAAGCGGGCCGGTGAAGACCTCGTGGCCACCGCCGGCACCTCGGGGCGGACGTCGATGCACGTGGTGCGCCTGGGCTATCTCTACGGTCCCGGTGAGATGGCGCGACCGACCCGTCTCGGGGTGTCGTTGGTGGCGCAGTGGATCGCGGCTGCCCGCGAGGGTCGCCCCCTGGAGGTTCGAGCCGACGACCCCCACCGGGAGTGGACCTGGGCACCCGATCTCGCGCCGGCTCTGGCTCGAATGGTCGAGGGACCCGCTACGCCGGGGCCGATTCACTTCTGCAGTCCGCACGTGTACGGAGACCGCGAGTTGGCCCGCGCCGTCGCGGCCGCCATTCCCGGAGGCGAGGTGGTCACGGTGCCCGCCATGGGGCGCGTGAAGGCGCCGATGGTGCCGAGCGACCTGGCGGCGCTGCGCGACTTCGAGTGGACCGCCGCGGCCGAGGGACTTCGGGTGGCCGTCGGTCGCGAGGTCGTCGCGTGAAGCCGCTGCGCTTCATTCTCGTCGGTCTGGGCGCCCGGTCGCGCATCTGGAGGCGGGTGATCGCGGAGCACGCGGATTGCCGGCTCGTCGGCGTGGCCGAGCTCGATTCGGACCGGCTCGCCCGGGTGCGCGGCGAGCTCGGCGAGGCCTCCGACGGCGAGGTCGCCGCGGGGGGGACTCTCGAGCACGTCGCCGGGCAGGTCGAGGCCGATATCGCCCTGCTGTGCACGCCCCCGGCCGGACGCGACGCGCAGATCGAGGCGGCCTGCGGCGCGGGGCTCGCGATCCTCGCCGAGAAGCCGCTGGCCGACACCCTCGAGGGCGCCGAGGCGTACGTGACCGCCGCTGAACGGGCCGGGGTTCCGCTCGCGGTGGGCCTCAACTTTCGCTATCTCGCAGTGACGCGGGCGCTGAAGGAGCTGTTCGCCGCGGATCGCCTGGGTCCACCGGAGTTCGGCCGCTTCACCTACGAGCGGTGGCGGGACGGTCGGCAGCCGCATCTGAACTCGTACCCGCTCACGATGGCGCACCCCATGCTCTGGGAGCAGTCCATTCATCACTTCGAC
Source organism: Gemmatimonadota bacterium (assembly GCA_018678395.1). Taxonomy (GTDB): domain Bacteria; phylum Gemmatimonadota; class Gemmatimonadetes; order Longimicrobiales; family Gaopeijiaceae; genus Gaopeijia. The sequence continues at coordinate 3,679 of JAHHMJ010000531.1, forward strand.
CTCATGCGCTTCGTCTACGACGCCGAGCCGGTGCGCATCTCGGCGCGGACCTTCAACCCGTCCTGGTCGATGTACGAGGGCGACGCCAACGTCGGCGCGCTCATCACGTTCACCGGCGGGATCGAGGTGAACTACCAGGGCACGTGGGCCGGGAACTGGCAGACGATGGGGTTCGAGTGGAGAACGGATTGCGCGCGAGGCGTGGCTCGTCAGCGCGATATGTTCGGGGCCCTGGAGTGGGCGCGGCGGGACGATCCGGAGCCGACGCCGGTCGATCTCGGGTCGCCGGAGCCGTGGCTCGATGACGCTCGCGGGCTGCTCGAGGACTTCGTGGGCCATTTCAGAGACGGTCGCCCGCTCCCCTGCTCGGGGCGCGACCACCTCGAATCGCTGCGCATGGTCGATGCCTGCATCCGGTCCTCCGCGAGTTGCGAGACCGTCGAACTGCACCCCGCATGACTGCGACATGAACCGAGAGCCGAAACAGGGATGAGTCACCGATGAACGTCTACCTTTCGCGGTCGCACGCCACCGTACTCGGCGTACTCCTCGCGTCCGTCATGATGGTCGCCTGCGCCGAACAGGCCGAGGACACCATCGTCGTCGGGCTCAGCGCCGACATCACGACGTTCGAGCACGCGATGATCTCGAGCCGCGATAACTCGAACATCGCCGACCACATCTTCGCCTCCCTCTTCCGCCTCACCCCCGACGGCGAGCACGTCCCCGGGCTCGCCCACACCCTCGAGATCTCCGACGACGGCCGGACCTACGTGTACGCGCTCAACGAGGGACTCACGTGTCACGACGGCGAGGCGCTCACCGCCGAAGACGTGGCCTACACCTTCAACCGGGCGGCCGACCCCGCCAACCGGTTCACGGGCAACACACCCGGGTTCGTGTTCACCTCGATCGGATTCGAGGGCGCGGAGGTAGTCGACGACCTGAGAGTGCAGATCAACCTCGCCGAGCGGAACCCGATCGCCTTCGGACTGCTCACGGAGGTACACATCCACTGCAAGGACGCCTACGAGCGGATGAGCCTCGACGAGGCGGCGGCGAATCCGATCGGATCGGGCCCGTACCGACTCGCTTCGTGGACGCGCGGATCGGAGGTCGTCCTCGAGAAGGTCGGCGAGCCCGCGAACTTCCAGCGCATCGTCTGGCGCATCATCCCCGAGGCCTCGACCCGCACCGCCGAGTTGATCGCGGGCAACGTCGACGTCGTCATGAACGTGCTCCCCGAGCAGATCGAAGCCATAGACGGATCGGGCCGCGCGCGGGTAAACGCGGTGTCGGGCACCCGGCGCATGTACGTCGGCTTCAACCTCTCCGACGAGATGGCCCAGCAACCGGGCGGAGACGTGATTCAGGATCCGGCGGTGCGCCGTGCGCTCCAGTACGCGGTGGATGTGCCGACGATCTGCCGCCAACTGCTCGGGGTGGAGTGCGAGCGGGCCACGGGTCTCGTGAACCCGGCGAACGCCCACCCCGGCCTGGAGCCCTACCCGTACGATCCCGAAAGGGCCGAGCGTCTGCTCGACGAGGCGGGTTGGCCCCGCGGCGCGGACGGGACCCGGTTCACCATCCGCATGCAGGCGGGCCAGGGGCGCTACGTGAACGACGTCAACGTCGTCCTCGCCATCGAGCAGTACCTGGAGGATGTCGGACTCGATGTCGACCTGGAGTTGATGGAGTGGGCGTCGGTCTACACGCCGCTCCTGCGCGAGCGTCGAGCGGGACCGCTGTTCTTCCTCGGGACGGGCGGAGGACTCTGGTCTCCGATCTACGAGATGGCGGACCTGGCATCGGTCGAGTCGGGCACGAACTACGTGAACTGGGACGACCCCCGCTGGTTCGATCGGTGGCCCGACATGGTGGAGGCTGCGGACCCGGCCGAGCAGCGCGCGATCATCAACGAGATGCTCGAGCTGTTCTACGCGGACGGGCCCTGGCTGCACCTGTACTTCCAACCGGACTTCTACGGCATCTCGAATCGCGTCGAGTGGGAGCCTCGGCGGGACGAGCACGTGGAGCTCTTCGAGGCCCGGCTGAGGCCGTAGTCCATGGGTGCGTACGTCGTCCGGAGGCTCCTGCAGAG
>JAHHMJ010000653.1 GCA_018678395.1 Gemmatimonadota bacterium
TTCTCGTATCGTATGCCTCGGCCTCCCGGACGGTTGCTTCGTCCACTTCCCGCGCTAGCTTGCACGCTCGCGCCCCACGCTCCCCGTAGAACCCGCCAGCCATGAGCGACGGCCCATCCCTCATTCGCGACCTCGAGGCCCTCGAACAGGAGGCTCTCGAGGCGACCGCCGACGCGACCGACCCCGACGATCTGGAGGCGGTGCGGATTCGCTTCCTGGGGCGCAAGGACGGTCGGATCTCCGGCGTGCTGCGCGGTCTCGGGGGGCTCGATCACACCGAACGCCCGGCGGTCGGTGCGGCGGCCAATCGCGTGAAGGGCGTGGTATCGGCCGCGCTCGATGCGCGCGCGGCGTCGCTGGCGGCGGAGTCGGGGCCGGACAGCGCGCTCGATCTCTCCCTCCCGGGGCGCCGTGCCTGGGCGGGTGGCAAACATCCGATCACTCTCGTGCTCGACGAGATCTGGGAGGTCTTCCGCAGCATGGGGTTCACCCGCGCGCGCGGCCCCGAGGCCGAGACCGAGTGGTACAACTTCGAGGCGCTCAATACCCCGCTGGATCATCCGGCCGCGGACGAGCAGGACACGCTCTACCTCGAGGACTCGGTACTCCTCCGGAGCCACACCTCGCCGGTCCAGATCCGGACCCTGCAGAATCACGCACCACCCGTGCGGATTCTCGCACCGGGCTGGGTCTACCGCCGGGACACGTACGACGCCACGCACACGCCGGCCTTCATGCAGGTCGAGGGCCTGGTGGTCGACGAGGGGGTCGACTTCGTCGATTTCAAGGCGACCCTCGCCGAGTTCGCTCGGCGCTTCTGGGGCCCGGGAACGCGAATCCGGCTACGGCCCTCGTTCTTCCCGTTCACGGAACCGAGCGCCGAGGTGGACGTGAAGCGCGTCATTACCCTGCCGGACGGGTCGACCCGGGAGACCGACTGGCTCGAGATCATGGGCGCGGGCATGGTCGACCCCGCGGTGCTGGACGCGGCCGGGGTCGACAGCGAGCGCTACACGGGCTTCGCCTTCGGCATGGGTCCGGCTCGGATCGCCATGCTCAAGTACGGCGTCACCGATCTGCGAACCTTCTTCGAGAACGACATGCGCTTCCTCGCCCAGTTCGCGCCGGGAGGTGAAGCGTGAACGCATCGCTCAACTGGCTGCGCGCGCTGGCCCCGGGCATCGAGGCCGATCCTTCCGCTCTCGCCGAGACGCTGGCGTCGCTCGGGTTCCCGGTTGAAGACCTCGAAGCCCTCGGCGACGGCCTGCAGGGCATTCTCGTGGCCCGTGTGGTCGAGGCGGGGCGTCATCCCAATGCCGATCGGCTGTCGCTCTGTCGCGTCGACGCGGGGCAGGGTGAGCTGCACGACGTGGTCTGCGGTGCGCCGAACGTGCGGGCCGGCGGGGTCTACCCGTTCGTGCCCGTCGGTGGCGTGCTGCCCGGCGGCATGAAGATTCGCAAGGCCAAGATTCGAGGTGAGACCTCGTACGGCATGCTATGCTCCGCCAAGGAGTTGGGGTTGGGCACCGATCACTCCGGGATCCTCGAGTTGCGGGGCGAGCCCGAGATCGGTTCGTCGTTCGTCGAGGCGTACGGCCTGACGGGTGACGTGCGCATGGATGTCGAGATCACGGCCAACCGTGGCGACCTGCTCAGCCATCGCGGCCTGGCCCGCGAGCTCGCCCCCGGGGGAGTCGGCGACATCGCGCTGCCGACCATCGAGGGCGCCCCCGCGATCGACTTCGCCGTTTCGTCGGATGCCCGGGCGGCCGAGGTGGATGGGGTCGAGGTCGCCATCGAGGAGCCGGAGCTCTGTCGGCGCTTCCTGGGCGCGGTCATTCGTGGCGTGAAGGTCGGTCCGTCACCGGACTGGCTGCAGGCACGCCTGCGGGCGGCGGGCGCCCGGCCGATCAACAACGTGGTCGACGCCACGAACTACGTGCTCTTCGAACTCGGGCAGCCGACGCACGCCTACGACCTGGGCCGCCTCCGGGGTGATCGCGTCGTGGCGCGCCGGGCGTCCGATGGCGAGACCATACGGACGCTGGATGGCGAAGACCGGACCCTCGATGCTTCGATGCTCGTGATCGCCGACGGCGAGGGCGCCGTCAACGTGGCGGGGATCATGGGCGACGAGCACTCCGGCGTCAGCGATGAGACCACCGATGTCTTCGTCGAGTGCGCGCACTTCGAGCCGCGAAGCATCCGCAAGACGAAGAAGGCACTCGGCATCGTCAGCGATGCCGGATACCGGTACGAGCGCTTCGTCGATCCCGAGGGCCAGGAGGGGGCCTTCCGCCGCGTTCTCGAGGTGATTCTCGCCAACGCCGGCGGGACGCTGCATCCGGTCGTGGCCGACGTGCACGCGGATCCGTGGCAACCCCAGATCGTGACGTTGCGGGCGTCCCGCGTCGAGCGGCTCCTGGGCGTCCCCTTCGACACCGAGGCCATCGCGGCGCTGCTCGCCCCCCTGGGATTCGAGGTCGACGCCGGGGCGGGGCCCGAGGCCCTCGCGGTCCGCGTCCCCGGCTGGAGGGGGTACGACGTGACCCGCGAGGTGGATCTGATCGAGGAGATCGCGCGTCGCCACGGCTTCGATCGGTTCCCGGATACGCTGGGACCCTACCGGCCGACCGCCGTGGCGGACGACCCGCTCTTCCAGTTGGAGGACCGCTTGCGCGGAACCCTCGCCGCCCGCGGCCTCTTCGAGGCGCACACCCCGGCCTTCGTGCCGGCTTCCGAAGGCGACGTCCGGCTCTCGAACCCCCTCTCGCAGGAGGAGCCGGTCCTGCGCAGAGATCTCCTGCCGTCTCTGCTTCGGCGACTCGAGCGGAATCTGGCGCACGGCGTGCGCGACGTCCGTCTCTTCGAGGTGGGAACCAGCTTCCGCAGCGCGGGCGCCGGTGAGCCGCCGGCCGAAGAGCCCCGGATCGCGGCCGTGCTCACGGGTCGCCGTGCACCCGAGCACTGGTCGCAGGCGGATGCGCCGCTCGAATTGTGGGATCTCAAGGGACTCCTGCAGGACGTGCTCGCGACGGCGCGGCCCGAGGCACGCCTGGAACCGGGTGACGTGGAGGGGAGTCGTCTCGCCGCGGGCCGGGGCTTCCGGGTGGTCGAGGGCGAAGCGGTGGTGGGATGGGCCGGTGAGGTGAGCGCCGACGGAGTCGACCTGCCGCCCTGGGCCGGGGCGATCCTCGCGTTCGAGCTGGCTCTGCCGCATACGCCGGCCCCGACGCCCACGCCGATCGCCCGCGACCTGCCGGCGTTCCCGGCGGTCGAGCGTGACGTGGCGGTCCTGGCCGACCACGGCGTGCCGGCCGAGCGGCTCTTCGCGGTGGCCCGCGACGCCGCGGGCGCTCTCCTCGAAGCGGTCGAACTGTTCGACCTCTACGAGGGGGAAGGGGTCCCCGAGGGCCGTCGCTCGCTGGCCTATCGCTTCCGCTTCCGCTCGCCGGAGCGTACCCTCACCGACGAAGAGGTGGAGCGGTCCTTCCGCTCCGTGCTCGATCGTTTCGCGGAGGAGCCGGGTGTCCAGGTCCGAGGATAGGGTGTCGGAAGAAACCGGCGGGGCGTTCGATGCCGTCGACGCCGCCGTCGGCCGGGCCGTGGCTCGGGTGCGCGAGCTCGAGGCCCGCGCCAGGGCCGCCGACGAGCGCGCGGCCGAGGTCGAGGCCCTGCTCGAGAAGATGGCTTCGGGCGAAGAGAATCCCGTGCAGATGAAGGACGAGCTGGACCGGCTCCAGAGGGAGAACGTCGACCTCAGGGGCCGCCTGGATCGCGGCCGCGAGGGTGTGGAGCGTCTCCTGGCCCGTATCCGCTTCCTCGAGGAGCAGCGCTGACATGAGCGACCGCACCGCCGTCACGGTCCGCATCGCGGGCGAAGAGCACGCCATTCGCTCGGCCGCCCCGCCCGAGTACACGCGTCGCTGCGCGCGTCTCGTCGATGAGCGCATCACCGAGATCCGGCGCCGCTCGGGGCTCGTGGAGGGTCACCGCGCGGCGATCCTCGCGGCGCTCTCCATCACGGACGAGTTCTTCCAGGCTCAGGAAGAGCTCGAGCGCCTGCGTGCGGTCGTCGCGGAGCGCACCGAGGCGGTCGTCGAGCGGCTCGACGGGGCCCTGGGCGGGGTCGAGTAGCACACCCGCGCTCGCCGGCCTGCTTGCGCGGGTCCATCGGCGATTCCTATCCTCTCCCTACATTACGGAACCGTGGCCGATCCGTTCGGCCTCCGGTACGATGACGCGCAGGCCCGGATGTCCGCATCCGGGATCGTGGAGTGATACATGACCCCGCTCGTTGCGACCGCGGCGGTCCTCGGTGCGCTGTTCATCGGCGCGCTCGTGGGATTCGCCGCGGCGGGTGGTCGGGAGCGACGGCGGCGGGAGCAGGAGATCGAGGCGGCGACGGACGATGCCTCCCGAATCCTCGCTCGCGCCCGTGAGGAGTCCCAGAGCGCGCTCCGGGCTGCAGAACTGGAAGGGAAGGACCAGGTGTTCCGCCTCCGGGAGGCCTGGGAAAAGGAGGAGGGACGGCGTCGCGAGGAGTTGGAACGAGCCGAGCGCCGCGCCGAGGAGCGATCCGACAATCTGGACCGTCGAGCCGACCAGCTTCAGGAGCGTGAGGCGGGTCAGGAGACGCGTACCCGCGATCTCGAGGCGCGCGAAGATCAGGTCCGGGGCCGAGCCGAGGAGGCGGAGGCCGCGCTCCACGCCGCCCGGCGCAAACTCGAGGCTCTCGCCGGCCTCTCCCAGCAGGAAGCTCGCAAGAAGCTGCTGGACGACCTGCTCGACGAGGCGCGCGCCGACGCCGCCAATCAGGTTCGGGAGATCAAGGACGAGGCTGAGCGCACCGCCCAGCGCGAGGGGCGCAAGATCCTCGGCCTGGCCATTCAGCGCATGGCGGCCGAGACGACCGCCGAGATGACGGTCTCGGTCGTCCAGTTGCCGTCGGACGAGATGAAGGGCCGGATCATCGGTCGCGAGGGCCGCAACATCCGGGCCTTCGAACAGACCACCGGCATCGACGTCATCATCGACGACACCCCCGAGGCGGTCGTCCTGTCGGGCTTCGACCCGGTGCGACGCGAGATCGCGCGGATGGCGTTGGAACGCCTCGTCGACGACGGGCGCATCCACCCGGGCCGCATCGAGGAGACGGTCGAAAAGGCTCGGGTCGACGTGGAGCAGTCGATGACGGAATCCGCCGAGGAGGTCCTGTACGAACTCGGCATCCACGGCGTGCACTCCGAGGTCGTCCGGGCCCTGGGACGGCTGCGCTTCCGCACCTCGTACGGGCAGAATCAGCTCCAGCACTCCCGTGAAGTGGCGCTCCTCGCGGGCAGCATGGCCGCCGAGATGGGGCTCGACGCCACCATCGCCAGGAGAGCGGGGCTCCTGCACGACGTCGGCAAGGGGCTGACCCACGAACAGGAAGGCACCCACGTCGAACTGGGTTGGCGGCTGTGCAAGAAGCACGGCGAGGGCGAGGTCGTTCTCAACGCGATCCGGGCCCACCACGACGAGGAGCCGCACTATTTCGCCGAGACCTTCCTCGTCACGGCCGCCGACGCGATCAGCGGGTCGCGGCCGGGCGCGCGACGCGAGATGTTCGACGGGTACGTCAAACGCCTCGAGAAGCTCGAGGAGATCGCGCTCGAACAGGACGGCGTGGAGCGCTGTTTCGCGATCCAGGCCGGCCGCGAACTTCGGGTCATGGTCGAGCCCGATCAGGTCACGGATGCGGAGATGACCCGCATTTCGGAGACCGTCGCCCGCCGGATCGAGGAAGAACTCCAGTACCCGGGTCAGATCAAAATCGTAGTGGTGCGCGAGACCCGAGCCGTGGACTTCGCCCGCTGACCCGACGATGACCCTGATTGGTTATATTCGAGTCCGTTTTCGCAGCTTCCAAACACCGACTCCGGAGGATCCGCACGCATGCCGGCCCAGCTGATTTCCGGCCGAGAGATCTCGGCCACGATTCGCGACGAGATCAAGGAGCGGGTCGACGGCCTGCGCGAACGCACCGGCCGCGTACCGGGACTCGCCACCGTCCTGGTGGGAGAAGACCCGGCGAGCCAGCTCTACGTCGGCATGAAGGGCAAGGCCGCCAAGGCCGCGGGCATCCACTCCGAGCAGATCATTCTGCCTGCCGACACCCCCGAGGACGAGGTGCTCGGTGTGGTCGAGGGCCTCAACGCGAATCCCGACATCCACGGGATCCTGGTGCAGCTCCCGCTGCCGGATCAGATCGACGATCAGAAGGTTCTGCTCGCCATCGACCCGAAGAAGGACGTGGACGGCTTCCACCCCGTGAACGTGGGCAAGCTGTCGACGGGCTCACGCGACGTGCTCGCGCCGTGCACCCCCTGGGGCGTGGTGCAGATGCTGCTGCGCACCGGCAACGACCCGCGCGGCCAGCACGTGGTGGTGGTGGGGCGATCGAACATCGTGGGCCGGCCCATGGCCTCGCTTCTGCTTCGGCGGGGTGAAGGGGGCGACGCGACGGTAACCGTGGCGCACAGCCGGACACCCGATCTCGGCGCCGTGACCCGTACCGCCGACATCCTCATCGTGGCCGTCGGCCGACCCGGAACGGTTACGGCGGACATGGTCAAGCCGGGTGCCGTCGTGATCGACGTCGGCACCAACCGCGTGGACGCTCCGGAGAGGGAGCGTGGCTACCGGGTGGTGGGTGACGTCGATTTCGAGGCCGTGAGCGAGGTCGCGTCGTGGATCACGCCCGTACCCGGCGGCGTCGGACCCATGACGATCACGATGCTTCTGTCGAACACGGTCGACGCCTTCGAGGCGGCCGAGGGGACACCGTAAGGGGTGGCTCCCGACGACGGCACGCTCGACCTGTTCGACGTCGCGGCGCCCACCGAACCCTCGGGAGCGGAGGATGGGGGCGGAGCTGCCCCCGCACAGCCCTCGCCGCGCTCGGAGGGGAAGCGCGGCCGCGTCGAGACCCGCGTCGAGGTCGACCCGGAGACGACGGGTACGAACTCGCGTGACGGCGAGCCGGAGCCGGAGGCGCCCGAAGTCTGGACGGTGTCTCAAGTGAACCGCGCCGTACGCAACCTCCTCGAAGCGCAGTTGTCGGCCGTCTGGGTCTCGGGAGAGGTCGCGAACTGGAAACGCGCGGGATCGGGACATCGCTATTTCACGCTGAAGGACGAGAACGCCCAGATCCGCGCGGTGATGTGGCGAAGCGACGCCTCGCGCCTCCCGATCGACCCCGATGACGGGATGGAAGTCCGGGTCCACGGCAGCCTCACGCTGTACGAGGCCCGCGGCGAGTACCAGCTCGTGGTTCGGCGGCTGGAGGCGGCCGGAGACGAAGGGCTCTGGCGCATCGCCTTCGAGAAGCTCCGCAAGCGCCTGGAGGCCGAGGGACTCCTCGCGGCCGAGCGGAAGCGCCGCGTTCCCCGTTTCCCGCGGACGGTGGGCGTCGTCACGTCCACGACCGGTGCGGCGCTCCGCGACATCCTCTCGGTGATCCGGCGTCGGGCACCGTGGACCCGCGTGCTCGTGATGGGCACCCGGGTGCAGGGCGAGGGGTCGGCGCTGGAGATTGCCCACGCTGTGCGGGTCCTCGGACGATCCGGCCGGGTCGACGTCATGATCGTCGGGCGGGGCGGGGGCTCGATCGAGGATCTGTGGGCCTTCAACGAAGAGCCGGTCGTGCGGGCGATTGCGGCGTGCCCCGTACCCGTCATCTCGGCGGTGGGGCACGAGGTCGACGTCACCCTGTCCGATCTCGTGGCGGACCTGCGAGCGCCGACGCCCTCGGCCGCCGGAGAGGCCGTCGTGGTCGACGGTGCGGCCGTGGCCGAGTACCTCGAGCGGGTGCCCCGGCGTCTGGCCACCGGGCTGCGAGGCAGTGTCCAACGCCGCAGGCGCGCCGTCGACGAGGGCGTTCCACGGCTCCGCCGGGCGCTGCAGCGTCGCATCGAGCCGCGCCGCTCCGACGTCGGCGTGCTCACGGATCGACTCACCCGCGCCATGCGGACCGCGCTCGAGCGGCGCCGCCGGAGGGCCGATGTGCTGGACCGGCTCGCCCGGGCGGCCCGCCTGTCCGTGGAACGCCCGAAGCGCACGCTGTCGGCGCTCGCGGGCCGCCTGCACGCGCTGTCCCCACTCTCCACCCTCGAGCGCGGCTACGCCGTGCCGCTGACGCGCGATGGCCGGGTGCTGCGCAGCGTCGACCATTTCACCCCGGGGAGCGGTTTCGTGCTTCGCGTCGTCGACGGACGTGTCGACTGCGAGGCGGGCGCCATCCACCCCGACGACGACTTCGACGGTCCCTGAGCCGAACGCCCTCATGAACGCTTCTCCCGATCCGAACGCCCCACCCCCGTCCGACGATGCCGACGGCGCCGGAGCGTCCACCACCGACGACGCTCCCGGC
>JAHHMJ010000191.1 GCA_018678395.1 Gemmatimonadota bacterium
GCATCGGGTTGGTCGAGCAGGTCAGCCGCGGCCCCGAACGCCATCGCCCGGTCGTCGGTGGCCACCCCCAGGGCGAGCCGTTCGAATAGCACCGAGATCCGAAGACCGGGATCGGACTGCTGGGCCCGGTCCAGGTCGGACAGACCTTCGTCGACACCCCCACTGCGTACTCCGAGGCGTCCCCGCCAGAGATAGGCCTCGGCCAGGCGGCCGGGGTCGGTCGTGACGCTCACGGCTTCGTCCAGGAACGGGCGCGCCCGGGCGTAGTCGCCGACGTGGGCCAGAGCGATGCCCTGGTACAGCCTCGCGCCCTGCCGCAGATCGGGATCCTCCGTGCGGGCCGCCGCGTGCTCGAGCGCCGACAGCGCCCGCGCGTATTCCCCCTGCCTCAGAAGCGCTCGACCCACCAGATACAGCGCGTCGTCGGCCCACTCTCCGTCGGGCTCCGACCGGAACGCTCGGGCCGCCTTGCGGACCGCGTCCGCGTAGGCCGAGTCCGCCTCGAGCGCGCGCCCCTCGACCCTCGCCCGCTCCCCGGCCTCGAAACGGCGCTGGGCGTTGTAGATGCCGTTCAGGTACACACAGCCCGATGCCCACGCCGCCCAGAGCAGGGCGACGACGGACCGACCGTTCACCGCCCGGAACCCGCTCCCGATACCTCGCCGGAAGAGGCGCCGGGCGGATACCGCTCGAAGAACTCCACGACCGCTTCGGCGAGCGCCTCGGCGGCGGCCGCGTGGAAGTCGGGGTCCATGAGCATCCGTGCCTCCGCGGGGTGGCTCACGAAGCCGACCTCGACCAGCACGCTCGGCATGAGCGCATTGGTGATGACCGCCAGCGGCGCCTGCTTCACGCCCCGGTCCCGGCCGGGGTGTACCGCTGCGAGACGTTCCTGGACGATCTGTGCGAGATCGGCGGACCAGTGGATGTGGTCCAGATTGCGCAGTTCGTTCAGGATGAACGCCAGAGCCGGGTCGTCGGTCGTCGTGGCGCCGCCGTCGCCGCCGCCCGCGGCGGGCGCGTTCTCCAGGGCCGCGACGCGCCGTTCGTGCTCGGTTCGGGCCTCCGACAGGAAGTAGGTCTCGACGCCGCGGGTGTTGAGGTCGTCCAGGGCGTTGGCGTGGATCGACAGCAGGATCCCCGGGCGCTCTCCCTTCAACCGGGTGGCCATGTCTCCCCGGTCCCAGACCGGAATGCCCACGTCGCGATCCCGCGTGAGATGGACTTCGAGGTCCGGCACCCCTTCGAGCGCCCGTGCCACGGCGAGGCCCACGGCGAGGGCGACGTCCTTTTCCAGCACTCCATCGGCGCCGGGGCTCCCCGGATCGAAGCCCCCGTGCCCGGGGTCGATGACCACGACGCGCACCGGGTCGGGGGACTCGGGCAGCAGGTGGCCCACGAGGGCGAGAGGCGGCACCCTGGGCTGTGCCTGTGCGCCCGGCGGCGCCGCCAGTGCCACGGCGAAAACGAGCGGCAGCAACGCCGCCCGCCGCCGGAACGGACGACCGAGACGCTTCGCGGAGAGTCGAGCGGCCCTCATCGCGCCCTCTGGATGGCGCGCTGCGCCTCGCGATCCTGGGTCTGCTTCTTGAGCTTTTCCCGCTTGTCGTGGAGCTTGCGCCCCCGCGCGACCGCGATGGTCATCTTGGCGACGCCACGCCGGAAGTAGATATCCAGCGGGACCAGCGTCAGACCTTTCTCATCGACCTTCGCCGCGAGTCGCCGGATCTCGTCCCTGTTCAGCAGGAGCTTGCGGGGGCGGACCGGATCGGGGTTGAAGCGGTTGGCCTGCTCGTACGGCGAGATGTGGAAGGAGTGAAGCCAGGCCTCGCCGCGGTCGATCCGCGCGAAGGCATCCTGGAACGCCACCTTCCCGTCGCGCACCGACTTCACCTCGGGGCCCTTCAGCACCAGACCCGCCTCGACGGTGTCGAGAACCTCGTACTCGTGTCGCGCCTTGCGGTTGGACGCCACCACACGGCGGCCCGAGTCATCGGCCATGGCGACTCAGTACACCAGGACGGTGGCGCCGACGTCGACGAGATGCATCAACTCCCGGGCAGCCTCGTTCGTGAGTCGGATGCACCCGTGCGACACCCGGCGCGCCTCGGGATCCGGGTTGAGCAGCTGGGCCGGGGCCTGGGTGCCGTGGATCGCGATGCCGTCGCCGAGATAGACCGCGCTGTTGCCCATGGCCCCCGGGATGAACCGTGACGGATGATCGTACGAGGGGATGCGCAGGCCGCGCTCGGCGTACCACCAATCGGGAGCCTGCCAGACGGGGTCCTTCTCCATGCGCTTGATCTTGAAGAGACCCCGGGGCGTCGTGAAGGTCCAGCGGTGGCTGTTGGTCTCGAGCCGGAAGCCGGTTCCGGTGCCGGCGGGGGCCGACCAGATGGCGTCCTCACCCTCGAAGACGAACACCCGGTTCTCGGCGAGATGCACCACGACGTAGCGTCCCTCGGACGGCACGAGCGGAAGTCCCGCGTCGTGCTCGCGCTCGAGAATCCGGTCCTCGTAGACCACGGGACTTCCGTCGAGCTCGAGGAGACCCTGCCCCGCGACGGGACCCGCCACCAGAGCGCACAGCGCCGTCAGGGCGGCGATGGGAACGCGTCGATTCATGGCTCGTCTCCCTCAAGGCGAACGGACCTGACCTGTACTCGTCGGGCGCGACGCATGGTCCATACCTGCGCGACCTCGCCCCCCAGGATGAACCCGATCGCCTCGTAATAGATCCAGAAGAACAGCACCGCCAACGTCAGCAGATTGCCGTAGGTGGTCCGGTAGTTGGCCACCTCGGTGACGTACCACCCGAAGCCGGCCTTCAGCAACTCGTGGAGCACGGCCGTGAAGGTCGCCGCCACCAGTGCCGTCTTCCATGGGATCGGGCGGACCGGAAGATATCGGTAGATCCCGAGAAAGAGTACCCAGATCGACGCGAAGGCGAGCCCCTGTGCGAGCAGTTGCTCCAGGGTCGTGATCGCCGGCCCCTCGAGTTGCAGCGCCGCGACCCCGTACGCCTCGGCCGCGCGAACCCCGGCCGTGATGCCGACGTTCAGAAGCAGGAGTACGCCGCCGATCAGGACCACCTGAATGTCGAACAGCTTGCCGTACACGATCGACCGCCCGAGCGGCATGTCGAAGATCTCGCGCAACGCGGTTCGCAGCGTTCCGACCAGCCGCGTGCTGAACCACACGAGCAGCGCCGCACCCACGACGGTGAAGCCCCGCCGCTGGTCGAGGAGTCCCCCCACCTGATCCTGAACCGTGCGTACCAGGTCGAGATCGCCTTCCGTGGCCGGGAGCGTTCGCTGAAGGAGCTCGATGACCCAGACGGTGGGATCGATACCCTGAGCAGACAGCACCATGCCCGACGCGCCGACCGCGAACAGCAGGAGCGGCACGAAGGCCACCAGCAGGTTGAAGCTGATGGCGCCGGCCATGAAGAAGATCAGGTCCTCGTCCGCCTTCTGCAGGACCCGACGCGCGAACTCCCCTGCCCGGATGAAAGCCGAACTCGACCCGACGTCCCCCTCGGAGCGCATGCGAGCCGATCCGGGCCGGGCCGCCCTCAGCCCGGGGCCTCGGCCTCGTCGTCGACGGTCGTCACGACATCACGAGCGGCATCGATGCCCGCCCGATACGCGGCCTTGCTGGTCTCCAGCTTCTGCTCGAGATCGGTGCGGGCATCGCGCGCCGCTTCCCGGCCCGCGTCGACGGCATCGCGAACGCGCTCGACCCGGGTCTGAACACCCGCGCGCGCCTCGTCGAGTCGAGCCTCGAGTTGCCGCTGGGCATCTCGGACCCTCTCCTCTGCGGTGCCCTTGACCTCGAGAGCCCGCTCGCGAAGTAGCGCCTGCGTCTCCTCGCCCGTGCGCGGGGTCAGGAGGAGCGCGACTCCCGCTCCCACCAGCGCGCCGAGAACGAAGGAGCCCAAACCCGAAGAGGAGTCCTTCTCGATGATGATCGTGGGCACATCGTCGTGGTCACGCATGGGTTCTCCCCTCTTCATGCGGCGCCTCGGGGCACCGCGTCCGGAACGTCTGGCGGGCTCCCAAATCTACCCGAAAACGCCCGAGATGCGCCACCGGGGATCGCTGTCCTGGAATGAGGGCGCATCGTAACCGGCGCGCCCCATGAGCCCGTACGTCAACTGCTTACCCAGCTCCACCCCCGGCTGATCCAGGGGATCCACACCGTACATCGCCCCCGCCTGGACCGTCGCCAGCTCGAAGAGCATGATGAGGGCGCCGATCGTGCGAGCGTCGGCGCTCCCCAGCTCCAGGGTGAGCGAGGGCCGCCCGCCCCTGCGCAGCGCTTCGGTCGTCGCTCGGCGCTCGGCGTCGAGCAACTCGCCGAGAGTGTGCCCGGCGAGGTACGCCAGCGCGCCCTCGGCGGGGTGCAGATCGGGGATCGCAACGTCCTCGGCAGGCGGGTCGACCGCGAGGAAGACGACGATCTTGTCCTGCGGTCCCTCCATGAAGAGCTGCACCTGAGCGTGCTGGTCGGTCGCGCCCACCGCCGGAAGCGGCGTCGGCCCCACCGGCCCGTCTTCACGCATCTTGCCGAGGGACTCGGCCCAGAGCTGCTGGAACCAGAGGGTGAATGCGCTCAGACGGTCCGCGTAGGCCATCAGCACGTGAATGGGCCGGTTCAGCTCGGTGTCCGCGGCGTGGAGCACGGTCGCGAGAGCCCCCGCCGGGTTCTCCGACAGCTTCGTGCCCCGGCAGCGCGCTTCCATGTCGGCGGCTCCGTCGAGCAGCGCTTCGATGTCGATGCCGCACAC
>JAHHMJ010000600.1 GCA_018678395.1 Gemmatimonadota bacterium
GCGCCATCCCGCCCTCGAGGGCCCCCTCGCCTTCCTCGGCGGGCACGAGCTCGCGCCGCTGCTCCGCGAGTTGCGGCCCGGGTTGACCCCTCCCCAACTTGCGCGCTCGTGGTCGGCCCGCGTCCCCCCGGATGCTGGCCTGGCAATGGCCGCCTGGTTGGTCCGGAATGGGATTCTCGTTCCCCACACGGGCGGCGGGCAGGCGGAATCCCCCTCTGCGGTTAGGTAGCCGGCCGAAATGGTAGAGTTCTTCGACTGGCTTCAGGAGCTGGGCCTCGAACGATACGCGTCCGTCTTCGAGGAGAACGAAGTCGATTTCGCGACGTTGCAGATCCTCACCGACGAGGACCTTCGCGAACTCGGGCTTCCGTTCGGTCCCCGCAAGAAGCTGCTCAACGCCCTGGCCGAGACCGCCGGCCCGCAATCGGAAGAGGCGACCAGGTCGGCCGAGTCACGGCCGGGCGCCCCGGCGGGTGAGCGGCGCCAGCTCACCGTGCTGTTCTGTGACCTCGTCGGATTCACCGAGATGGCGGGCCGCCTCGACCCCGAGATCCTCCAGACCGTCGTGCGTCAGTACGAGGGCACGTGCGCCGAATGCGTGGCGCATTACGACGGCTACGTCTTCCAGCGGCTGGGGGACGGCATCGTGGCCTTCTTCGGCTACCCGCTGGCTCACGAGGGTGAGGCCGAGCGGGCCATTCGGTCGGGCCTCGAAATGCTGGATGCCCTTCCAACGCTGGAGGTCCCGGAGGTCGGGCGGCTCAGGGCCCGCATCGGCATCGCGAGCGGTCTCGTGGTGGTCTCGCACGCCGACCGCAGCGCCTTCGGCGAGACCATGAACCTCGCGGCGCGCCTTCAGACGCTGGCCGAACCCGACACGCTGGTGGTGAGCGAGCGCGTCCGCCGCCTGGCCGGCGGCGCCTTCGATTACGTGGACCTGGGAAGCCATGATCTCAAGGGAATTCAGAAGCCCACGCACGCCTATCAAGTCGGAGGTCTGCGCCGGTCGGTGAGCCGTTTCGACGCGGCGACTCACTCGGGGCTCACCCCCTTCGTCGGGCGCGAAGAAGAGATGCGGCTCCTGGCGGACCGCTGGGAGGAGGCGCGGAGCGGAGACGGGCAGGCCGTGGAGGTCTCGGGCGAGCCCGGAATCGGGAAGAGCCGGATCACGAGCGCATATCGGCGTCAGCTGGAGAACCGGGGCGTGCAGAGCCTCCGGTTCCAGTGCTCGCCGTATCACATCCACAGCGCGTTCCATCCCAGCATCGCCCACCTGGAGGCCGTCCTCGGGTTCGAGTCCCTCGACACCGCTGCGACCCGCTTCAACGCCCTCGAGTCGTACGCGGTCGGGCAGATGGGATTGCCGCTCGAGGACGTCCGGTTCCTCGCCGCTCTGCTTTCCCTCCCGTGGCAGGAGCGTTACGAGGCGGTCGCCCTGCCGCCGCGCGAGGTGAAGGAAGCGACCATTCGGGTACTCGTGGATCTGGTCGAGGCCGAGGCACGGGCCGCACCCGCGCTGGTCGTGTTCGAGGATCTGCACTGGGCGGACCCCACGACTCTCGAGCTGGTGGACCATCTCGTGGCCCGCCTGCGCGGCACTCCGCTGCTCGTCCTGCTCACGTACCGTCCCGAGTTCAGCCCCCGCTGGCTCGACTACGAGTACGTGACGCCGCTCACGGTGCCGAAGCTGAGCCGCGACGAGACCCTGGCCCTCGTCTCCCGGGTCACCGGGGGAAAGACGCTGCCCGCCGACCTGCTGGACAGTATCCTCGAGCGAACGGACGGAATCCCGCTATACGTGGAGGAGCTGACCAAGTCGATCGTCGAATCGGAGAGCCTGCGGGTGGAAGGGGATGCCTACACCTACGTGGGTGGTCGGCAGGACATTCACATTCCCGCGACGCTCAGGGACTCGCTCATGGCCCGCCTGGAGCGGGTTCCGGACGTGAAAGCGGTGGCCCAGATCGGCGCGGCCGTCGGACGTGAGTTCAGCTACGAGCTCGTGGCCGCCCTCGCCGATCTCCGGGAGCGGGTGCTCGCGGACCGGCTGTCACGCCTCGCGGATTCCGGACTGGTCCTCCAGTGGGGCGCGATTCCGGAAGCCATGTACAGCTTCAAGCACGCCCTGGTGCAGGACGCGGCCTACGATTCCATGCTGAAGAGTCGCCGGCAGCAGCTTCACGGCCGCATCGCCGCGGTCCTCGAAGAGCGTTTTCCGGATACCCGGGAGGCGGCGCCCGAGCTGATGGCCCGTCATTGGTCGGCGGGCGGCGAGCATGAGGTGGCGACGCCGTACTGGCGCCGGGCCGGCGCGCTGGCGCTCGAGAGGTTCGCCCTCCGAGAGGCCACGGCCCACCTTCGCGAGGGTCTTCATT
>JAHHMJ010000654.1 GCA_018678395.1 Gemmatimonadota bacterium
CCCGCAGTGTCGCGGACTTGATCAACCGCGAAGCGACGGCTGCGGTGGACGTGGCCTCCGACTGAGGGCGAACGGGCACGGGACCGACGCACCACGGTCTAGAAGTCCATCCGCGAGAACCGCCGCCTGGCGAGGGCGTAGGGCACCGCGACCCATGCCCCCAGCGCGACCGTCGTCGCCAGGACACCCCAGACGCCTCCGAAGAAGTCCCTGAAGACGGCCCCCGTGTAGCCGAGCAGCATCGAGGCATCGAGGGCCATCAGGCTCAGGAGGCGAGCCAGGTCGACCGGGTTCAGCACCATGGCCAGCAGCATGGGCCGCTCCAGCGGATACGCGGCGAAGGTGTGACTGGCCAGGAGCACGAGGCCGTCGTACACGACGGTCAGGCCGAGCCACAGCACCAGGGCCGCAGCCAGCCCGCGGGCGGCATCCTGGATCGAGAACGCCACCACGAAACCGAGGGCCACGAACACGGCCGTCAGGAGCACGCCCGATCCGAGAATGAGGAGGGAGGGGCCCGAGACGGCGGCCGCACCACCCGCCAGCAGCAAGGGCCCTCCCACACCCAGCACGAATGCCGCCGCCAGCGGCAACGTCAGTCCGGCGTAGAGCCCACGGAAGAGAACCCGGCGGCTCACCGGCTGTGACAGCAGCAGCTCGTTGAACGCCCGCGCGTCATAGAGCGAGACGGTGGTGAACGCGAGGCAGACCAGCGGGACGCTGAAGAGCATCAGGCTCGCCAGCGACGGCAGCACCCGCTCCACGCCCCCGCCCATCCGCACGAGCCCGACCGTGGCCACGAGGAAGAACAGGGCGTAGCCGATGAGCGCTCGGGCCCGCAGGACATTGCGCGCCTGGTAGCGGGCCACCTTCATACCGGTGTTCACGCGACCCCCTCGGACGAGGCCAGTCCTTCGGCCTCATCACGGAGCAGTCCGGCGAGCGCTCCTTCGAGGTCGGCCTCACCGGTCGATTCGAGCAGATCGTCGACCTCGCCTTCGAAGCGGACCATGCCGTCGAGCAGGAAGACCACGTCGTCGGCCAGGGCCTCGAGCTGCCCGAGGTCGTGCGATGTGAGCACGACGGTCCGGCCCGCGTCCCGCTCCTCGCGGATCCGGTCCTTCAACACCCGGGCGGCGAGGGGATCCAGCCCCGCGGTGGGCTCGTCCAGCACGAGGACGGCCGCCCCGTAGCGCAGCGCGAGCGCGGCATTCAGCTTCTGCCGGTTGCCGCCCGAGAGCGTGCGGAACGGCTTGTCCAGCTCGCCCTCGAGTCCGAATTCCGCGAACAGCCGCCCATCCGGCGTCCCCTCGAAACCCCGCACGTCGTCCAGCATGGCGGCCAACTCCCGCCCGGTGAGATTCGGCGGGAAGTTGGGGAGCTGCGGCATGTATCCGATCTCGGACCGATACGCAGGGTCGTCGGACACCGGCACGTCGCCGACCCGGACCCCACCCTCGTCGGGACGAACCAGTCCCAGGAGCATCTTCAGAAGGGTCGTCTTCCCTGCCCCATTCGGCCCGAGGAGGGCCGTGACCCGGCCGGGCCGGAAGCAGACGTCGACGTCGCGCAGCACCGGTCGCCGCCCGTAGCGCTTCGCGATCCCCTCCATGCGGATCCAGACGGGATGCTCGCCCAGGTCGCGGAGCGCTCGGGTCGTCGTCACGGGGTTCTCCAGGGGGTCGCGAGAGGAAGAAGGGAGGGCTCCGCATCGGCCAGTCGTCCCGGGGTGAGCACCGGGAGAACGGCCTCCGCGAGGTCCAGCAGCTCGACGAGCATGCTGCGCTGGAGCACGATCACGGGCTCGTTCTGCTCGACCACCAGCGAGAAGAGCCGCACCGGCCGAAAGGCCACGTCGCCCACCCCGTTGCGATCCAGGTCGTATCCGCGGTATCGATCCCAGTAGTTGCCGCGGAACGTGCTCGAGGTGGAGCGCGAGTTGGTCGAGACGTCGAAGGAGTTGCCGACGAAGTTGTTGCGAACGAAGTCGCTCCCGTCGGAGTTCGCCATCACCTTCACGGCCCATCCGTTGCCGACGAATTCGTTGGCCCTGACCTCGATGCGGTTCGCCCCCTCGAGATGCAGGGCCACGCTGTTGCCGCGGAAGCGGTTCCCCTCGATGCGGGAATCGCGGATCTCCTTGAGAAGCAGCCCGAAGGTGGCGCCCCCGCGGTTCTCGTCGAAGTCGTTTTCGACCATGACGACGCCGGACGTGTACATCACGGCCACCCCGGCCCCGTTGCGGTGGAAGCGATTGCCTCGATAGGTGCAGTCGTCGGAGAACATGAAGTGGAGGCCGTAGCGGAGGTTGTTCGTGCTGCGATTCGCCTCGACGCGGCTGTCTTCGACGAACTCGAAGTAGATTCCGTCCCGATGGCCGCGGATCTCGTTGCCGGTGATCGTCACCCGCACCGAGTACCAGAGGTGGATCCCGTTCGCGGAGCGGGATTCGGACGTCTGCGCACCCTCCAGAACGTTGTCTTCGACCCGGCAGTCGCCCGCGTTGGCCAGGTAGATGCCGAAGAAGGTGTCTTGGAGCCGGTTTCGTCTGATGGTGCAGAAACGCGCCTTCTCGACCCGGATCGCGGCGCGATCCTGCGTGAAGGAGACGCCCGTGTCGCGAAGGGTCAGACCTTCGACGGTGATCGAGTCCGCTTCCACCACGAGCAGTTCGTGCTCACCCTGGGCATCCAGAACCGTCCCGGGCTCCCCACGAAGCGTCACCGGCCGGTCGAGGACGACGGGCTGTCCTTCCGTCCAGACTCCCGAGGGCACGTGCACCGTATCGTGCGCCGCCGCGGCCCCGACTGCGGCTCGGATCGTCGAAAACGACTCGCCCGAGGCGGGCCCGTCGCCCGAGACCCGGACTTGAGCAGCCGCCGGCTGCCATCCGAGCACGGCCAGCGTCGCAGCCAACCCGAACCTACGGTACGCGCCGCGCATCGTCAGTGGCTCGCCGGCATGTGCATGGCCCCGCGGT
>JAHHMJ010000084.1 GCA_018678395.1 Gemmatimonadota bacterium
CGGCTGGGCCGAGACGTCCCGCGCGGCATACGTCGAGATGTCGGAGGGCCCGATCGTGGTCCACGACGGCAGCGAGCCCTTTCTCGACTGGGAGCGCGTGCGCAACCTCGGCGATCTGAGCATCCCGGTGCACGTGACCCCGGATGGAGAGGTGCGCGACCTCCTGCCCGAGGGCGAGTGGGGCGGCTTCACCTTCAGCGACGACGGCGCGGTGCTCACCGCCGTGGGGACGCGGCCGCTGGAGACGGTGTACGAAGGCAACGACGGGACGGAGTGGCGCATGCTTCGCGTCGACTTCGCCACGCTCGACACCCTGCAGCTCGTCGAGCCATCGACCGATCGGCCCCGCCCCACGTGGGCCCCCGACGGCCGCCGGTGGGCCTGGGCCGACGACGGCGACGTGTTCGTGCGCTCGGTGGACGGCGACGCGGCCGACAATCTGACCGAGCATCATCGCGAACCCGTTTCGGCAACGGATACGACCCGGATCCGATACGCGGTGCAGCGCTGGAGCCCGGATGGACGCCGGCTGCTGCTGTCGAGTCAGCGCGGATGGCATCTGGTCGACGCGACGGGCGGCACTCCCGAGTTGATCTACGCCCTCGACGACGAGGCGCGTGAGAACGGGCCCCGGATGAACGTGGCGGGCTGGTCTCCCGACAGCGACGAGATCTACGTCGCCACGTCGGAGCGGGATCGCTGGCACCGCGGGCTCGCGGTGCTGGATCCCGAGGCCGGGACGCTGCAGACCCTGAGAGCCGACGAGAACCTCTACTCGAGCTGGACCCTGAGTGACGACGGCTCGACCTGGGTCTTCCGCATGTCCGACGGCGACCGCCCGGACGAGTTGTACGCCGCCGGGCCCGGGCTCTCGGAGGTGCGGCGCCTGACCGACCTGAATCCCTGGCTGAACGAGGTGGCGCTCACCCGCAGCGAGCTGGTCGCCTACCTCGACGTCGACGGCGAGAAGCAGTACGGCATCCTCTACTACCCGATCGACTACCGCGAGGGAGAGAGGTATCCGCTCGTCGCCGAGGTCTACGAGGAGTTCTTCGACAACGGCTTCAACCACCGCATGAATCTGGTCGCGAGCCAGGGGTGGTTCGGATTCCGGCCCTCGGTCGACCTGGAGGAGGGCTTCCCGGGCGAGGCGTGGATGAAGGGGGTGACCACGGGCATCAACACGCTCATCGACCGGGGCATGGTCGACGGGGAGCGGCTCGGCATCCACGGCACCAGCTACGGAGGCTATGCGGTCAACCTGCTGGTCACGCAGACGGACCGCTTCGCGGCTGCGATCAACATCTCCGGCAAGGTGAACATCATCAGCTTCCTCGGAGACAGCGAGAAGATCACCACCCGCAACTATCGCGCGGCCGAATCGGGTCAGGATCGGATCGGGGCGACGCTCTGGGAGCAGCCGCAGAAGTACCTCGCCCACACCGCCGTGCTGTACGCGGATCGGATCGAGACCCCGCTGCTGCTGCTCTCGGGTGAAGGCGACTGGAACGTCCCGGCCACCAACCAGCGCGAGATGTACTACGCCCTGCGCCGACTCGAGAAAGAGGTGGTGTGGGTCAACTACATGCGTGCGGGCCACGGTGCCGGGCGGGCGGGGACCGTGGAGGACTTCCACGATCACTGGACGCGGATCCTCGCCTGGTATCGCGACCACTTCGACGAGGCGGCCGCCCGCGTGACCGAGGAGGCGGGGGGCTGACGTGACGACACGCAGGACCCCTGCCGTCCAGGGGGCGGTCGCGTTCACGGCGGCCGTCCTCGTCCTCTGGGCGACGCGGGGCGTTCCCGGCGCCGTCGCGGGCCTCGCGCCGGAGATCTGGGAGGGCTCACCCTGGTTCGTCGCGGACCAGGCGATGCGTCTGTACCTGCTGTTGCCCGCGGCCGTCCTGGCGGGCCTGATCGTGTGGATCGCGCCCGGTCTCTGGCTCGTGGCGGCCTTCTCGCGACCCGCATCCACGGCCGAGTGGGTGCTGCGCGGTTTTCTCGTCGCACTCGGAATCCAGGCCACCGGTACGGCAGCGCTCGCCCTGGTGGTATCCGGTCGCGTACCCGACGGCGCGCAGTTGGGGATGGGAATCGGACTCGGGGTCGCGGCCGGAGTCGTCTACGCCTGGCGGCACCGTGGGCGAACGAAGGAGGGGGTCGCGCCCCCGTCGCCGACGGGCGGCGCGGTCCGGCGGAGGTCCGCGATTCTGCTGGGCCTGGCGTGGCTCTCGGTCGTCGGGCTGCTTCCGACCCTGTTCTGGATGGATCTCACGGGCGACGGCATGGAGGTGCTGGAGATCGGGCGCTCGCTCGGCTGGTTCCCCACGCCGCGAGGACTGATCGACGTACGGCTCGGGCCCGCCGCGGGCATGTTCACCATCGGGTACCCGATCCGGTGGTTTCAGGCCCTGTGGGGTCCGATCGCCGCGACGGCGCGCCTTCCGCTGGCCCTCTATGTCCCCGTGCTGTATGCGGCGACGCTCACGCTGATCGAACTCGCTTCTCCACGCGCTCTGGGGCGGATCGAAGAAGTGGCCCTCGCCGGAGGGGTGGCGGTCGTCTCGCTCGGGATGGCGTTCAATGCCAGCTACAACCCGTACATGGCCGACCCCGCCTCGCCCGCCGGCCTCTCCCTGCTGACGGCGACGCTGTTGTTCGGCGCCGCGGCGGCGCTGTTCCAACGTCGGACCGGCTGGTTCCTCGCGTTCTTCGTCATGGGACTACTCACCCGGCCGACCATGCTGCCCTTCTCGGTGTTCGTCGCCCTCGGCGCTGCCCTCACCCACGCGGAGCACCGACGGCGCTATGTCGGGTACGCCATGCTGGCCGTGGTCGTGGCGGTCGCCGTCAGTTGGCTCACCGAACTCGCGTACCGATGGGCGGGCGACGAGGTGACATACGGCAGCGCCAGCCTGATCCAGCGGTTCCGCTTCCTGGATCTCCTCCCCTGGGATCGCCTGCGCTTCGTTCTCGTTCCGGTCGGTGTCGTGCCGGCCCTGGCCTTCTTCGCATGGGCCAGGCAGGACGCCGTCGCTCGCACCCTCACGATCACGGCGGGGCTGTACTTCGCGCTGGTCGCCTTCCCGGCATTCGTCGCCCTGCACCACTTCACACCGGTCATGCTTCTGCCGCTGGCAGTCTACTGGCGGTGCGTCCTCGCGGCCGACCAGAGCCGGTCTCGGTGGACCGTCACCGCCTTTGCGGCGGCAGCCATCGCGACCGTGCTGGTCTTGCCGCGGGATCCGGGCATCCCACAGGTCTTCCGGTCCCTCGGAGAACGGACGGCCATCACGACAGGCGACTACGGCTCCGACTCCTGGCCCGACCACGTCGCGGCTCTGCGAATCGCGGGAGCGATCGGGGTATTCCTCCCTGCAGGCCCCCGCCTCTCGGATCCCGGCACCGAGTTGTGGGCACAGCTCCAACTCCCCTTCTATGCACGGGCCGAACCCGACCAGGCGGACTTCCTCTTCCATCCGGTCGGACCGCCCCCTTCGTCAGACTGGGTCACCATCGGCGAGGCGGACGGCGTGGCCGTGGCCGCGCGCTCACTGGAGGACTGGCGTCGTGCGCGCGCCACCGTGCCCTCGACGGATTTTCAGAGCCGCTGGCTACATATTCCGGCGGAGATGCTGTTCGAATTCATCGGAGCCCCCGCCGGGCGATACGACCTGGATCTGGGCGCCCTACCGGTTCTCTGGCGCGTCTTCTAGCGGCGACCCATCCTGTCACACCCTGTCACACCCTGTCTCCCCCAGGACCGCATGATCCGCAATCGACATCCCTCCGCCCGGAAGACGCTCCTGGCCGCCGTGGCCTGCCTCACCGCGCTGCCGGCGCTCGCCGCCGCTCAGGAGTCCCCGAGCGTCGTGGCCGTCCTCCGTTTCGACAACGACACGGGCAACGCCCGGTACGACAATCTGGGGCGCGGGCTCGCGGCGATGATGATCTCGGATCTCTCGGTGCTCGACGAGATCCAGCTCGTCGAACGGGAGCGCCTCGAGGAGCTGCAGGCCGAGCTCGACTTCCAACAGTCCCCCTACGTCGATCCGGCGACGGCCCAGACGACCGGGCTCATGGTGGGTGCGGAGTTCGTGATCACGGGCTCGTTCATGACCGTCGAGCCCGACATGCGCATCGGCACCCGGATCGTCGACGTCGAGACGACCGAGATCCGGAAGGCCGCCGAAGTCCAGGGGCCCTCGAACGAGCTCTTCGAACTGCAGCAGCAGCTCGCCGAGACGTTCATCGACGGCCTGGGACTCGTCCTCACCGAAGAGGATCGCGCACGTCTGCGCGAACGGCAGGAGGCAAACCGCATCGACGACATCCGCACCGTGCTCGCCTTCTCGCGTACGCTCTGCTACCTGGATGCGGGCGCCTACGAGGCCGCCGTCGAGCAGATGATCGATCTCCGTGACGCCTCGCCGAACTCGGTGCTGTTCGACGTCACCCTCGACCTGCTCCAGGATCGGGCGGCCGCCGAGGTGCGCCGACGGGCCGAGGATCAGGCACGCAGTCGGGTGGGTCGGATCTTCGGTCGGAACCGCCCTGCCCCGCGTCGAAACATCCGCCCACCGGGCTGCTGAGGTCCGACGCTCGTGACCGCCCCCGATCCCCCGCCCGGGACTCCCGCGCGGGAAGCCGTGGCAGCCCTGATGGACCGCCACGGCGACCGGCTGCATCGGCTCGCCCTTCGCGTCTGCCCTACCGAGGCCGAGGCCGACGACCTGGTCCAGGAGACCATGATCGCGGCGCTGGCGGCCTGGCCCCGCTTCAGGGGCGAGTCGCGCACCTACACCTGGCTCTTCCGGATCGCCGCCCGCACCTGCGCGCGGATGCAGCGTAAGCGGGCCGGAGAGCCGGATCGGCTCCTGCCCCTCGACGAGATTCTCGGTGGCGTCCCGACAGGCTCCGGAGCGGAGCGGTCGCCGGTAGATGGGGATCGCACGGCGCGGGCGTGGACGACGCTGGAGCGGCAGGAGGTCCGTCGCCGCCTCGACCGCGGCCTGGCCGACGTCCCCAGCGCCTTCCGGATGGCTCTCGTCCTCAAGGACATCGCCGACTTCTCGCTCGACGAGATCGGCGAGATCCTCGAGATCCCCCCCGCGACCGCCAAGACCCGGGTGCACCGTGGCCGGGCGCACCTGCGCCGTGCGCTGGGCGAGCAGGGAGTTCTCGGGCCGCTGCCGGCGCCGTCGGACGTGCCGCGGCAGGTCTGCCTCGACCTCCTGGCCGCCAAGCTGGACGCCATGGACAAGGGCGCCGACTTCCCCCTGCCCCACGGAGAGATCTGCGATCGCTGCGCGGCTCTCTTCCGTTCGCTCGACCTCGCTCAGGACGCGTGCGCGACGCTGCGCGGGGGGGCTCTACCCGCTAGATTGAGAAGACGTTTGGACGCGCTTCTCGAAGCGCGCTGACGTCGACCCGGATCGGCGTCCCATGGCGCGATCAGGGCCGCGGCGGCCCCTCCATCCCGGCTCTCGGGAACCTCCGCGAGGGATTGTGGCACGAAGGCGTGGGGAGTACGTCCTCCGCGCATCCTGGACCACCTGACCGAAGCGGGCTGTTTCATGGCGACGACGGGTACCGAACGAGGTCCCACCCCCCGGTGGGCGAAGGTGATCGACCACACCCGGTGCATCGGGTGCCACGCCTGTTCGACGGCATGCAAGTCGGAGAACGAGGTCCCCCTGGGCGTCAACCGGACGTACGTGAAGTACGTGGACGTCGGCGTCTTCCCCACGGCGCGGCGGGCCTTCCAGGTGACGCGCTGCAACCAGTGCGAGAACCCGCCCTGCGTCACCGCCTGCCCGACGGCGGCGATGTACCAGCGAGCGGACGGGATCGTCGACTTCGACAAGTCGATCTGCATCGGGTGCAAGGCGTGCATCGCCGCCTGCCCCTACGACGCGATCTTCATCAATCCCGAAGACCACTCGGCCGAGAAGTGCAATTTCTGCGCGCATCGGCTGGACGTGGGTCTCGAGCCTTCGTGCGTGGTGGTCTGTCCCACCGAGGCGATCGTCATCGGCGACATGAACGACCCGCTGTCGCGCCTCGCGTCGTACGTGCACCAGGACGCGGTGTCGGTGCGGCGGCCCGAGAAGGAGACCCACCCGAAGCTCTTCTACAAGGGCGCGCACGGCGCCACGCTCGACCCCCTGGCCGCCGAGCGGCCCGAGGGCGGACTGTACATGTGGAGTGAGCAGGGCAACGTCCCCCACGGAGTCCCCGCCGGAGTGCCCGCCGACGTCGCGGCCGAAAAGCGCGCCCACGCTCGGCTTGCCGACGGCCCGGTGGCCGACGCCCCGCGCGGGAATTCCTCGGCCGCGGCGATCCTCTCGTACGACGTCCCCCATCGGGCGCCGTGGGACTACCGGGTCAGCCTCTACACCTTCACCAAGTCGATCGCCGCCGGGGCCTTCCTCGTACCGGTGCTCCTGATGCTGATGGGAGACCTCACCGTCGAGAGCCGTCTGTGGACGTGGACCACGCCGCTGCTGGCCGGGGCCTTCCTGGCGCTGACCGGCGTCATCCTGATCTGGGACCTCGAGCACCCGAAACGATTCCTCTACGTGCTGCTGAAACCGCAACCGCGCAGTTGGCTGGTGCGCGGTGGCTTCATCATCACGGGCTACGGCGGAATCCTCGCCGTCCTCTTCGCGGGGAACTACGTGAACCTCGAGGCGGTGTCGTGGTGGCTGGTGATTCTGGGGATTCCCCTGGCCGCCATGACGGCGGTGTACACGGCCTTCCTCTTCGCCCAGGCCAAGGCGCGCGACCTGTGGCAGTCGCCGCTTCTTCCGCCGCACCTCTTCGTGCAGGCGATCATCGCCGGTGCCGGCGCCCTCGTCATCGTAGCCGCCGCCACCGAGCCGGATGTGGTGCTTCCGCTGGCCTGGATCTTCGCGGTCGCGAACGGCCTGCACCTCCTGATGGTGCTCGGTGAAATCACGCTGACCCACGGCACCGCGCACGCCCACCTCGCCCTGCGCGCGATGACGCGGGGGCAGTACGCCAGCTACTTCTGGATCTCGGTCCTCTTCGGCATCGTCGCGCTGGCCGCCCCGTCCCTGCCGATCGCGAGCGCAGTCGTAGGACTCCTGGGACTCCTGGCTTACGAGCACGCCTACGTACAGGCGGGCCAGTCCGTGCCCCTCGCCTGAACGGAGACGACGACATGACCCTGAACGAACTGAGCAAGCGCGTCTCCGCCGCCCGCAAGGACGCCGAAGAGCGGGGCGAGACCTTCTATCCCGGCGCCTCGCGCATCCACCTCGCCTCGTTCCCCCCGAAGGAGCGCTGGAACGACTGGGTCGAGCTCGACAGCAAGTCGTGGCCCGAGCGGGTCGAGAAGCGCTACATGCTGGTCCCCACGACCTGCTTCAACTGCGAGTCCGCCTGCGGCCTCCTGGCCTACGTCGACAAGGAGACCCTGCAGGTCCGCAAGTTCGAGGGGAATCCGGAACACCCCGGCTCCCGGGGCCGCAACTGCGCCAAGGGACCGGCCACCCTGAATCAGGTCACGGATCCGGATCGGATCCTGTATCCGCTCAAGCGAGTCGGTGAGCGGGGCGAAGGCCGCTGGGAGCGCTGCAGCTGGGACGAGGCGCTCGACGGACTGGCCGATCGCATCCGGACCGCGATCGAGGAAGACCGCCACGGCGAGGTGATGTACCACGTCGGCCGCCCCGGCGAGGACGGCTTCACCGAGCGCATGATCGCGCACTGGGGCATCGACGGGCACAACTCCCACACCAACATCTGCTCGTCGGGGGCGCGCACCGGCTACCACTTCTGGATGGGCATCGACCGCCCCTCGCCGGATCACGCCAACGCCCGAGTGATTCTGCTCGTCAGCTCGCACCTCGAGTCGGGTCACTACTTCAATCCGCACGCCCAGCGCATCATCGAGGGCAAGAAGAACGGCGCCAAGCTGATCGTGCTGGACACCCGGCTCAGCAACACCGCGACGCACGCCGATCTCTGGCTGTCGCCGCACCCGGGCAGTGAAGCCGCCATCTTCCTCGCGG
>JAHHMJ010000325.1 GCA_018678395.1 Gemmatimonadota bacterium
CCTCGGGGCGGTGCTCTTCTCGGGTGAGGAGGGAGCGAAAAAGCTGGGTGCCCTGTCGGGCGGTGAGGCTGCGCGGTTGATGTTCGCGCGTTTGTCGCTCGAGCGCCCGAACGTTCTCGTTCTGGACGAGCCCACGAACCATCTGGACCTGGAGTCGATCGAGGCGCTCGTGGCAGCGCTCGCGGACTACGAGGGGACGCTGATCCTGGTGTCCCACGACCGGTGGTTCGTCAGTCGCCTGGCGACGCGCATCGTCGAGATCCGGCCCGACGGCATTCGCGACTACCCCGGCACCTACCAGGAGTACGTTCACGCGCTCGGTGACGACCACCTCGACGCCGACGCGGTGTTGTCGAAGCGGGCCGGCAACCAGGGGGACGCGTCCAGGGAGGGTACGAAGGAGCGCTCCAACCGCTCCAACGGAGCCGGGCGGAGTCGTGCCGAGGGGTCGGGGTCCCCGGCGAAGAGGACGCGCAAGGCGTCGCCCTCGACCATCGCGCGGCGTCGCGAGGCCCTCGAGAGGGAGCGCGACGCGACCACGGAATCGATCACCCTCGCCGAGAGCCGCCTCCAGGAGATCGACGACGCCTTCTGCGCGCCGGACTTCTACGACCGAGCGGACCCCGACGAAGTCGCCGCCCTGGAGAACGAACGGGGCGAGCTCGTCGCCTCGGTCGAGTCGGGGATGAAGCGCTGGGAAGAACTGGAGCTCGAATTGAAAGCACTCGCTCGAGGGTGAGGCCGAGAGTCGCGAGGACGGTCATGGATGCGAGGTCCGGGCGGTGGGGGGGGGGCGACGCCGGGCACCAGTTCGAAACGATGCGACCTACGTCGGCGTAGGTGACGTCCGGTCCGTGGGGGTAGTCCACGTAGAGGGTCTCGACGACCCTTCTCACCCAGGGGCCCGTGTCGAGGCCGCGGGTCTGGAGCATGTGGGCCTCGGCGCAGAAGGCCTCGGCTTCGAGTTCGAGCATTCCCTCGTCCCGCAGATACGTCCGTGCGTAGTCCCAGGCGCCCAGTCGGCGGCACTGATCGGCGTGCACCCGCTCGTGCAGCTGGACGATCTCCTCGATGTCCGGATCGAGGTCCGACGAGTACTGCTGGAGCGGCCCCAGAATCGGAAAGCAGAGCGTGATGCCGTCGGCGCCACGCGGCATCGGCATGAGAAAGAAGAGGGCCGGGATGAGGGGGACCGAGACGAGGACGCTGAGAGAGACGACACGGGCGGCCCGGAGCAGCCACCACGACAGCGGGCGAGAGACGGTGTCGCCGACCTCGTCGGGAACCGCCCACCCTTCCGGGCCGTCGAATCTCCGCATGTTCGTCTCCGTGGTGGGTTGGGGACCATCGTGGACGGGAAGATCCGTGCCGGACGCGGCGATCCGCGAAACGTCGCGCGCCTCTTGGCGATTCACCCGGGGGACCGCTCCCGTGCGGGGGGAACGCGTCGCCGTGCCGCCACACCGGTTCCCGATGCTGTTGCGCGGGCGCAGCAGGCCCGTGCGCGGATGCAGCGGATGATGGCTCCTGCGATTCCGGCCTCAACGGGATCCCGACCCGTCGTGTCCGGGGTAGAGACGTATCGCTCGCTTCTCCCGCTATCAGGAGTCCCTCGGTGCACCTTCGTACCTTCGCCCGGTCCGCGGTCCTGGCCGCCGCGGTTTCCCTGGCTGTCGCCCCCGCCCGGGCCGCCGCCCAGTCGGATCTGCTCACGCCCGCGGAACGCTCGGGCTTCACGGCCTACACGCCGTACGCCGACATGATGGAGTACCTGGAGGCGCTCCGGTCCATGTCGCCGGAGATGTGGCTGGGCACCTACGGGACGACCCACCAGGGGCGCGACCTGCCCTACGCGGTGTTTTCGCGTCCCTCGGTCAGCACGCCCGCCGAGGCGTGGGCGCTCGGTCGCCCGATCATCACCCTCAACGCGAACGTGCACGGGGGAGAGCGCACCCTGCGTGAGTCCGTGCTGATTCTGATGCGGGAGTTCGTGACGCCGGGCACCGAGGCGCACCGACTTCTCGACGACCTGGTGGTCGTGGTCGCCCCGCAGATCAATCCGGACGGCTTCGAAGCCACGGAGCGGGGAACGCGTGGGAACTCGTGGGGCATCGACATGAACCGCGACTGGGTGAAGCGCGAGCAGCCGGCGCTGACGGCGTACGGGATGAACGTGGTCGACGAGTGGACCCCGCACATTCTGGTCGACGGCCACAACGGCGGCGCCTTCCCCTACCACATCACCTACCAGTGCCCCTCGCACGCCGAGCCGGACCAGCGTCTGACGCAGATGTGTGACGAGGGGATCTTCCCCGAGATCGACCGTCGGGTCGACGCCATCGGCTACAAGTCGTGGTTCTA
>JAHHMJ010000052.1 GCA_018678395.1 Gemmatimonadota bacterium
GGCGGCGACGGGCTGCGCTCAGTCGCTCCACGCCACGCCGTCCCCGCGCATGATCGAACCGATCACCCGGGGCTCCTCGCCGGCCGCTTCGAGCCGGGTCCGCACCGCGTCCGCCTTGTCGGCCGCCACCACGAGGGCCATCCCCACGCCCATGTTGAAGACGCGGTACATCTCGTCCCGGTCCACGCCGCCGGCCCGCTCGAGTACGCGAAAGAGCGCCGGCGGCGTCCACGCGGTCCGGTCGATGCTCGCACCCAGGCCCTCGGGCAGGACCCGCGGGAGATTCCCCGGAATGCCCCCTCCGGTGATGTGGGCCAGTCCGTGCAGCAGATCGTCTTCCAGAAGGGGCCACAGGGGCGGCAGGTAGCTGCGATGCACGTCCAGCAGCACGTCGCCGACGCTGCGCTCGAGCTCCGGGAATTCGTCGTCGACCCGCAGGCCCATGTGGTCGAAGACGATCCGGCGGGCGAGCGTGTAGCCGTTGGTGTGCAACCCGCTGGACGGCAGTGCGATCACGACGTCGCCGTCCCGCACCCTGGACCCGTCGAGAATGCGCTCCCGCTCCACGATGCCGACGATGAAGCCCGCGAGGTCGTACTCGTCGTCGGCGTAGAAGTCGGGCATCTGGGCGGTCTCGCCGCCCAGCAGCGCGCATCGATTCTCGAGGCACGCAGTCGCCACGCCGGCGACCACGTCGGTCACGACGGTTTCGTCCATCGCGCCGGTGGCGAGGTAGTCGAGAAAGAACAGCGGGCGCGCACCCTGGACGAGAATGTCGTTCACGCAGTGGTTGACCAGGCATTGGCCGACCGTGTCGTGCCGCCCCGCCAGGAACGCGACCTTGAGCTTCGTGCCGACGCCGTCGGCGCTCGACACCAGGACGGGTCCCTCCACGCCGTCCGGCACGGCGTACAGGCCGCCGAACGAACCGAGGCCGGAGAGCGTGTGGGCATCGCGTGTGCGGGCGACGAGGCCCCTGAGCCCTTCCTTGGCCCGCTCCGCGGCGTCGAGATCTACGCCGGCGTCCCGGTAGCTCCACCCTCCCTCAGCCATGGTCGCCGTCCACGTCGTGATCGAAGAAGGTCATCTCCCGGAAATCTTCCACTCGCTGCCAGACGTCGCGCGTCGTCAGCTTCCTGAACCGGTCCACGCTGAAGGCC
This sequence comes from Gemmatimonadota bacterium, assembly GCA_018678395.1. Taxonomy (GTDB): domain Bacteria; phylum Gemmatimonadota; class Gemmatimonadetes; order Longimicrobiales; family Gaopeijiaceae; genus Gaopeijia. The sequence continues at coordinate 1,161 of JAHHMJ010000052.1, forward strand.
TCGACGGCGAACGATCCGGTGGCCGATCCGTACACCATCGCTCGGCGCAGGGTGTCGCCGTCGATGACCCGAGGACCCGCGAGATGACCCATGAACCCACCGGCGAAGGCATCGCCGGCGCCCGTGGGATCGAAGACCGACTCGAGGGGATACCCCGGCACGAAGAAGACGCGATCACGATCGTACAGCATCGCGCCGTGCTCGCCCTTCTTGATCACGACCCACCGCGGTCCGCGTGCCTGAATCCAGCGCGCGGCCTTCAACAGATTCGGTTCGTCGGCGAACTGGCGGGCCTCCGCGTCGTTGACCATGAGGATGTCCAGGCGAGGCAGGAGTCGCATCAGCGCGTCCCGGCTCCCCTCGATCCAGAAGTTCATGGTGTCGCAGGCGACCAGCTCGGGCGAGTCGACCTGGTCGAGCACGTCGAGCTGGAGTTCCGGATCGATGTTGCCGAGGAAGACGTGGCGGGCCGACCGGAAGGCCTCCGGGATCCGCGGCTGGAAATCGGCGAACACTCCGAGTCGCGTCTCCAGCGTGTCGCGGGAGTTCAGGTCGTAGTCGTATCGCCCAGCCCAGAAGAAGCTCTCGCCGGGCGCGCGCTCGATCCCCGAAAGATCGACCCCGCGCTGGGCAAGGAAGTCCAACTGGGCCATCGGGTAGTCGTCTCCGACCACACCCACCACCTGAACCTGGGCACCGGCGAACAGCGAGGCGGCGGCGGCGAAGAAGTTCGCGGATCCGCCCAGAACCCGCTCCGCGCGGCCGAAGGGGGTCTCGACCGAATCGAGGGCGACACTTCCGACGACGAGAATGGACATGGGTGTGGGGAGATCATGGAGTGTCGTCCGCCCGCTCCATGCGGGTCGGGGCCGTGAGGCCGAGAAGGGTGAGGCCGTTGCGCAGCACGATCATGACCGCACGTGCGAGCACGAGGCGGGCCGCGCGCAGGGGCGCGTCGTCGACCAGGACGGCCAGTTCCGGATTCCGGCCCGGGTTCCCCGCGTGGTACCAGGCGTTCACGGCTCCGGCCGTGTGCTCGAGGTAGTCGCACAGGAGGTGTGGCGCGCGCCCGTCGGCCGCGCGTGTAATCACCTCGGGAAACTCCACGAGCCGCTGGATCAGCTCTCGCTCGTGCGAGTCGACGAGGCGCTCGAGATCCGCCTCGGCGGGGTCGATGGACCCCGGATCGACACCTGCCTTGGCGAAGATCGAGTGCATGCGGGCGTGCGCGTACTGGACCTTGTAGACGGGGTTCTTGTCGGACCGGTCGAGGGCGGCGTCCAGATCGAAGACCAGGTGGCCCTCGGCCTTTCGCATCAGGAAGAAATACCGGGTCACGTCGACGCCGACCGCGTCGACGAGGTCACGCAGCGTGGTGTACGAGCCGGCCCGCTTGGAGAACTTGACCTCCTGGCCGTCCCGCTCGACGCGCACCATCTGATGCAGCACGTACTCCGGGTACCCCTCCGGGAGACCCAGCGCCTGGAGGCCTGCGCGTACGCGGGCGACCGTACCGTGATGATCGGCGCCCTGCACGTTGATGGCGTCGTGGAAGCCCCGTTCCCACTTCGTCACGTGGTAGGCGACGTCGGGGAGGAAGTACGTCGGAGTCCCGTTCCCGCGCAGCATCACCCGATCCTTGTCATCGCCGAACTCGGTCGTGCGCAACCAGGTGGCACCGTCTTCCTCGAAGACCAGCCCGGTCTCACGCAGGCGCGCCACCGTCTGATCCACGAGTCCGTCGTCGTACAACGAGGATTCGAGGAAGAAGTGGTCGAACCGCACGCGAAACTCCGCGAGGTCCCGATCCTGGACTCCGCGCAGGGCCGCCACGGCGAAACGGCGCATCGCGTCCAGAGCCTCGTCGTCCCGGCGGCCGCGGAACCCGTCGCCGTGCTCGGCGCGGAAGTCGGCCGCGATCTCCTTGACGTACTCGCCCTGGTACCCGCCCTCGGGGATCTCCGCCTCCTCGCCGAGCAGCTGCTGGTAGCGAGCCCACACCGAGTCGGCGAGCCGCTCCATCTGCGTGCCCGAGTCGTTGTAGTAGAACTCGCGATGCACCGACCATCCGGTCCACTCCAGCAGCGTGCAGACGGCGTCGCCGAGAGCCGCCTGGCGCCCGTGCCCGGCGTGCAGCGGCCCCGTCGGATTCGCGGAGACCCATTCGACCACGATCGGGCGTCCGGCACCGGCGTCGGAGCGCCCCCACGCGACATCGGCGCCGACGATCTCGGCCAGCCCCTCGGCCACCGCCCCGCCCGACAGCCGGAAATTGATGAAGCCGGGGCCGGCCACGTCGAGCGAAGCGACTCCGGCGGCGCCGAGGTCGAAGCGATCGCGGATCTCTTCGGCGATCTGCCGTGGAGCACGACGCAGGCGCCCGGCGAGGGTCATCGCGAGGTTGGTGGCCCAGTCTCCGTGGGACGGATCCCGCGGGCGCTCCAGGTGCGGCTCGACGCCCTCGACACCCATCGCCCCGAGG
>JAHHMJ010000144.1 GCA_018678395.1 Gemmatimonadota bacterium
CCTCTCCGGAGGGACCGTCGTGGTCTACGAAGCCCCTGGCGGAGGCGAGGTCGACTCGGGTGCGTTGCGGGTGCGCCGGGTCTTCGAGGACGACCTCGCGGACGTCGTGAAGGTGACGCCCTCCCACCTCGGACTGGTTCGGGATCTGGACCTGTCGGACTCGAGGCTGCGCCGGATCATCGTGGGCGGAGAGGATCTGAAGACGAGCGTGGCCCGCCGTATCCACGAAGCTCTCGGCGGCCGTGTCGAGATCTTCAACGAGTACGGGCCGACCGAGGCGACCGTCGGGTGCATGATCCATCGGTACGATCCCGAGCAGGACGCCGCCGGATCCGTGTCCATCGGCCGGCCGGCGGCCAACGCGGTGATCCGCGTGGCCGACCATCGGGGCCTGCCCACACCCCGGGGGGTGGTCGGCGAGATCTGTGTTCGTGGGCCGAGGCTGGCCCATGGCTACCGAGGTCGCCCCGAGCTCACCGACGCGGCCTTCGTGCCGGTGCCGGACGCGCCCCACGAGCACATGTATCGCACCGGTGACCGCGGACGTTGGACGCCCGACGGAACGATCGAGTTTCTGGGGCGGTCCGACGACCAGGTGAAGGTCCGCGGCATTCGGATCGAACTGGGCGAGGTGGAGGCGGCGCTGTCACGCCACCCGGCCGTGCACGAGGCTGCGGCGAAGCGGGTGACCGCCGGCCCGCCGTCTGCCGAGCACTGCGTCCGGTGCGGCCTGCAGGCGGCCCACCCGGAGGCCCAGATCGACGGCGAGGGCGTCTGCGCCGTGTGCCGGAGGTTCGACCGGGAACGCGAGCGGGTGCAAGCCTACTTCGGCGAGGAGGCCGACCTCGAGCGCCTGCTGGCGAAGGCCCGGGAGGCCGCGACCGGCCCCTACGACACCCTCATGCTCTACAGCGGCGGCAAGGACAGCACGTACGCCCTCTGCCGGATCGTCGAGCTGGGCGCGAACCCGTTGGTGTTCCTCCTGGACAACGGGTACATCTCGGAACAGGCAAAGGCCAACGTGCGCCGGGTGGTCGACCAGCTGGGTCTCGATCTCCACGTCGCCGAGAGTTCGGCGATGGACGAGATCTTCGCCGACAGCCTGCAGCGCTTCAGCAACGTCTGCCAGGGGTGCTTCAAGGCCATCTACACGCTCGCGCTGAACGTGGCGGTGGACAAAGGCATTCCCGCTCTCGTCACGGGCCTGTCGCGGGGCCAGATCTTCGAGACCCGCCTCGCGGACCTCTACCGCCGGGGCGTCTACGATCCCGACGACGTGGACCGCCTCATTCTCGAAGCCCGCAAGGCGTACCACCGCATGCCCGATGCGGTGACCCGCAACCTCGACATGGAGATCTTCGAGACCGATGACATACTGGATTCGATCCAGTTCATCGACTTCTACCGGTACGTGGACGTGGAGCTGGACGAGCTGTTGAGTTACGTCGGGCGACACACGCCGTGGATCCGGCCCAGCGACACGGGGCGATCGACCAACTGCCTAATCAACGATGCAGGAATCTGGGTACACACCACCGAGCGGGGATTCCACAACTACACGCTGCCCTACAGCTGGGACGTGCGGCTCGGCCACAAGGAACGGGACGCCGCGATGGCCGAACTCGACGACGACCTCGATCCCGTCGAGGTGCGGACCATGCTCGACGCGGTCGGCTACCGCGAGCACGAACCGCCGGAGCCGGAGGCCCGTCTCGTCGGCTACTACACGGCCGACGCCGACATCCCCCCGTCCGAGTTCCGCAGCGTGCTCGCGGAGACCCTGCCCCGGGACGTGATTCCGTCCAGCTTCGTCCGCCTCGATGCGATGCCGTTGACCCCCAACGGCAAGGTGGATCGAGCGGCGCTTCCCGAGCCGCCGGCCGACCGGCCGCTTCTGGAAGCCCGCTACGTGGCGCCTCGCAATCGGGACGAGCAGATGCTCACCGATATCTGGCGGGAGGTGCTCGGGCTGCAGGAGATCGGGGTCGAGGACGACTTCTTCGAACTCGGTGGCGACTCGATGCACTGCATCCAGATCGTGGCGGTGGCGAGAGAGCGCGGGATCGTCCTGACCCCGAGAGATCTCTTCGCCCATCCGACGGTGGCCGCGTTGGCCGAGGTGGCACGGGTCGAGGATTCGCAGCCCGCCCTGCAGGCGGCGACCGCAAGCGCCTCGGAGCTCGCAGAGCTCGCGGAGGAGTTCGGAAGCTGATGGCGGGAATCGTCCGGGCCTTCCCGCTGACGCCGCTGCAGGAGGGGATGCTCTACCACGGGCTCCGCAGCCCGGGGTCGAGCCTGTACCACGGTCAACTGAGGGCCGACCTCGAGGGCCCTCTCGATGTCGAGGCCTTCCGCGCGGCGTGGGCCGGAGCCATCCGACGGCACGAGGCACTCCGCACGTTCTTCGCCTGGGAACGGCGGGAGCGACCACTCCAGGTCGTGCGAGACGAGGTCGATCTGCCCCTCCGCGTGCTGGACTGGAGGGGAGTCGAGACCGCCGAGGCCGAACGGCGTTGGGCGGCTCTGGTGGAGGACGACTCCAACAGGCCCCTGGATCTGACGCAGGCGCCCCTGATGCGGGTGTACCTCGTGCGGTTCACGGACGAGCGGCATCGGCTGCTCTGGGGTGTGCACCACGCGGTGGCCGACGGTTGGTCGGCCGAGCTCGTCGTCGATGAGATCCTCGAGGAGCTCGAAGCTGCGCGGGGCGGAACGAAGCCCGCGATCCAACCCGCGCCGTCGTATGCCGAGTTCGTGGGGTGGCTGGAATCCCGCGATCGGGAAGCTGCCCGCGCGTGGTGGACCGCGCGACTCGCGGGGTTGCCCGGGCCCACCCCGCTTCCGACGCCTGCGCGCTCCGGTGAGGACGCCTCACGCGTCTCCGACGAGCGGGTCCTGGACGAGGCCGAAACCAGGACCCTGAAGGACGTTGCCGGTGGCCTGCGGGTGACGCTGGCCACCCTGACCGCGGCGGCCTGGGCCATCGTCCTGGCCCGGCACACCCGCACGCGAGACGTCGTCTTCGGGGTCACCAACTCGGAGCGACCGGCGGAGATCCGAGGGGTCGACCGGGCGGTCGGACTGTATCTCAACACGCTGCCGGCGCGCGTCTGCCTCGATGACGCAGAGGCCATGGCGGCCTGGCTCGAGCGACTCCAGCTCGAGCTCAGCGAGGCCCGACAGCACGGCTCGCCCGGGCTGTCCGACCTCAAGCGTTGGGCCGACGTGCAGGGCGCGGATCTCTTCACCAGCCTGATCGCGTTCGAGAATTACCCGGATTCGCTCGGTGGCGCGGCGTCGTCCGGAGCGCTCCGCATGACCTCGGTCGCCGTGGACGTGCCGACCGAGCTTCCGCTCGCCCTGCTCGTGTATCCAGGCAGGACCCTGACGCTCGAATTGGTGCGTGACCCCGTCCGGGTCACCTCCGCCGAGGCCCGGGCGCTGCTCGCCGAGGTCGCCGACGTGATGCGCGCCTTCGAGGAGGCGCGGCAGGTGGGGGATCTGACCCGAGCCACGACGGACCCCGTGCCCGAGGGGTGGACCCGGGGAACCGAACTGCCGTCTCCACCCGCCGACGTGGTGGATCGCATCCTGGAACACGTCCGCGACCGCGCCGACACCCCTGCCCTGCGCGGACCGCAGGGCTCGGTCGGGTGGGGCG
>JAHHMJ010000073.1 GCA_018678395.1 Gemmatimonadota bacterium
GGTCCCGGGAGGCGTCGGCCCGGCCGCGGGTTCCGCGGCCGCCGCCGCCCCCGTGTCGAGAGGCACGCCGGGCGGACCCGGAGGTAGACCTGGAGGCGGGTCGCCGGCAGCCGACGGCTCCGCTGCCGCCTCGGCCTCGGCCGCCCGCTCCGCCTCTGCCTCGGCGGCGCGCACCTCACGCACGGAATCGGCGTAGGCTCGGTACTCCCAGGCGTGCAGCGCGCGCAGGACGCCCGGCGTGTCGCCGGAGTCCCGGTACATGCCCCGCACCAGTCCCTCGAGAGACTGCTCCGGGTCGAGCGGGTCGTCGAAGACCAGGCGCACCGTGGTCGAATCGACCTTTTCGCCACGCGCCAGCTGGGGCGGCGTCGTGTCCGGAATCATGACCCAGAACGAGGTCAGAACGGTGTCGACCGCCCCCAGGGCGCGCTCCTCGCCCTCACCCTGCATCTCGAAGGGATCGGGTTCACCGTTCAGGTTGCGGTCGTCGTACGACCTCAGACGGTAGCGACCCAGCGGGAGGTACCGCATGACGAAGAGTCCCAGCGAGTCCGTGCGGGCCACGTAGGGCACGGAATCCTCGGAGAGGGCGAACACCGACATCGAAGGGACCGGCTCCCCGGTCACGCGGTCCCACACCTCGCCCGCGATGGCATTGCGCTGGAAGTCCGGGCCCGTCGAGAAGACCCACTCGAAGGGGTCCAGCATGGTGTTGTTGAAGCGGTCCTGGACGACGGGTGCGACCGTGATGCGATACACGACCCCCGATCGCAGCCCACCCTCGATCTTCACTTCGAGCGCATTGCCCTTGTGCTGTACGTCGACCTCGCCGGTCTGGGGCGACACGGCCACGGCCTGGTCGAGCGTACCGCTGGCCACGTTCTCGGAGATGGTCTCGTCGAACTCGATCCGAATCGTCGCGTCGTCCGCCTCGAGCCGGGCGAACGTATCGGGCCGGACCGCCACGATCACGGGGGGGCGACGATCGGCCGGCCCGCCGGACGGCGCCGCCTCCCGCGCGCACGCCGCAACGGCAGCGGTCAGGGCGGCGGCACCCAGCGGCAGCAGGAGTCTCGATGAGAGCACGCGCTTCAGTCCCGTCCCTCGAACATCGCCAGCTTCTCCTTGAGGCTGTTCAGGCGCTCGCTCTGGGACCGTGCCTTGTCCCGCTCACGCTCGACGACCTCGGCCGGAGCGCGCGAGACGAAGTTCTCGTTGTCGAGCTTCTTCTCGGTGCCCCCGAGCTGCTTGGCCGTTCGTTCGATCTCCTGCCGAAGTCGGTCTTTTTCGCGCTCGAGATCGACGACCCCCTCGAGAGGAAGGAAGACGTCGGCCCCGCTGCGCAGAACGGCGTGCGCACCGATGGCTCCCCCGGGGGCCGTGCCCCACTCCAGAGCGGTCACCCGGGCCATGCGCTCCAGGACCTTCTCCTGGCCCGCCAGGGCCGCGGCGAGGCCCGAGGCTCCGGCGTCGATCACCACCTGGACTCCCTCGCCTTCCCCCACCCCGTATTCCTTGCGAAGGGAGCGGACGGCGGTGACGAACTCCTGAACCTGCTCGATCGCCGTCTCGGCACCCTCATCCACGTGGGCGGCATCCGGAACGGGCCAGGGCGCCGACATCAACTCGCCCGGCCGCTCCACACCTTCCGGCCACGGGAGGCGATCCCACAAGGCCGTGGTGACGAAGGGGGCGATGGGTTGCAGCAGGCGCAGGACGCCGTCCAGCACCGTCACGAGCGTCGTGCGCGCGGCCTGGCGACTCGCCTCACCGGCGTCCCCGCGAAGCCGGTTCTTGACCAGCTCGAGGTACCAGTCGGCGAGATCTCCCCAGAAGAAGTGGTAGACCGTCTCCGCCACCTCGTGGAGCCGGAAGCGCTCCATCCCGCGGGTGACCGCGGCGGTGGTGCGACCCAGGCGCGAGAGAATCCAGCGATCGGCGGCCTCGATCCCGTCGCCGTCGAGGCGCAGTGGCTCCACCGGCTCCTCGCCCACCGACATCAGCGTGAACCGTCCGACGTTCCACACCTTGTTGGCGAAGTTGCGGCCGTTCGCGAACGACGCCTCGATGTCCTCGTGGTCGAGCAGGATGTCCGTCCCGATGGCGCAGGCGCTCACGAGGGTGAAGCGCATCGCGTCGGCGCCGAACCGGTCGACCACCTCCATGGGGTCGATCCCGTTGCCGAGCGACTTGCTCATCTTCCGGCCCCTGGCATCGCGCACCGTACCGTGCAGGAAGACCTCCCGGAACGGCGGCTCCCCCTTGAACTCGTAGCCCGCCATGATCATGCGAGCGACCCAGAAGAAGAGGATCTCGGGCGCCGTGACCAGGGTGTGGCCGGGATAGAACGCCCGCATGTCCTCGGTGTCCTCGGGCCAGCCGAAGGGACTGAGCGGCCACAGCCACGAACTGAACCAGGTGTCCAGGACGTCGGGGTCCTGCCGGACCGGGCCTCCACAGCGTGGACACCCGTCCGGGTCCTCGCGCAGCACGTGCACGCCGTCGTCGCCGCACGCTTCGCAGTACCACACCGGGATGCGATGCCCCCACCAGAGCTGACGGGAGATGCACCAGTCCCGGATGTTCTCCATCCAGTGCTCGTAGACCTTCTTCCACCGATCCGGGGTGAAGGTGATGGTCCCGTCGCGAGACGCCGCGAGGGCCGGCTCGGCGAGGGGCTCCATGCGGACGAACCACTGGAGGCTGAGGCGGGGCTCCACGACGGTGTCGCACCGGTAGCACCGGGGCACGTTGTGCACATGGACGTCCTCACCGGCCAACAGGCCCTCCGCGTCGAGAGCCGCAAGCACGGCCTTGCGGGCCTCGAAGCGATCCATACCGCGGAAGGCCTCCGGAGCCTGGTCGTTGATCCGCGCCTCGGGCGTGAGGATGTCCAGAAGCGGCAGATCGGCGCGGCGCGCGATCTCGAAGTCGTTCGGGTCATGCGCGGGAGTCACCTTCACCATCCCGGTCCCGAACTCCGGATCGACGAAGTGATCTCCGACGATGGGAATCGTGCGCCCGGTGAGCGGCAGCGTCACGTCGGCACCGATGAGGGCCCGGTACCGCTCGTCGCTCGGGTGAACGGCGACGGCCTGGTCACCCAGCATGGTCTCGGGCCGCGTTGTCGAGACCGTGAGATACCAGCCACCGCGGTCGGACCGGCCCAGGGCCGTCGCCCCGGCCTCCCGCGCGGACTCGGCGGCACCCCACGAGGCCTCCGGAAGCGGGTAGCGCAGATGCCACATCCGCCCCTCCGCCTCGGCGCCCTCGGCTTCCTCGTTGGACAGGGCCGTGAGGCAACGCGGACACCAGTTGATGATGTATTCGCCCCGGTAGATCAGGTCCTTCTCGTACAGGCGGACGAACACCTCCCGGACCGCGTGCGACAGGTTCGGGTCGAGCGTGAACGCCGTGCGGTCCCAGTCGCACGAGCACCCGATCGCCTTCAACTGCTCGAGGATCGTGCCGCCGGTTTCGCCGACGAACGACCACACCCGCTCGAGAAAGGCGTCACGACCGAGATCGTCGCGGGTCCGTCCCTCCTTGGCGATGAGGCGCTCGACCACATTCTGCGTGGCGATCCCCGCATGGTCGGTCCCGGGCAGCCATTCGGCCGCCCTGCCCTGCATGCGGCGGAACCGGATCAGCACGTCCTGGATCGTGTTGTTGAGCCCGTGGCCCATGTGCAGCACGGCCGTGACGTTCGGCGGAGGAATGACGATCACGTATGGATCGGCGCCCCCCTCGGTGACGTCCTCGGCAGCGACGTGGAAGGCGCCACTCTCGGCCCACCGACGGTAGAGATCCGCCTCGATGGCGGCAGGATCGAAACGGGGTGCGAGCTCCTGGCTCACGATTCCTCCGGCGTTCGCCCACGGTCGTGGGCCGGTACCGATGAAGGGAGACGTCCCGTGGTCGTCGGCTGGCGCCGCGCCCACGGGACGATCCGGTTGAACGTTAGGGTATTCCAAGCCTGAAAGGGCGTCAATTCAACCCCGGGTCGGCAGACGACGGAGTCCAGATCCGGTTGAGGACGACCTCGACGCCCGGCAGCGCCTCCAGCGCCGCGCGAGCGGCCTGCGCGACCGGGTCGTCGGCCTCGCCGGTGAGGTCGATCACACCGGGCCCGAGGGCGTGCGCACGAAGGGTTTCGGCACCCTCGACGCCGCTCAACGCATCGGCGAGACTCCGGTCCGAGAGCAGTGAGGCGCCGCGCAGGCGACGATCCATGAGGCGCAGCCCCTCCCCCGCCATCTCGACGGCCGTGTCGACCCGGTCGCCCCAGCGCTCCACCCACCCGTCGTCGAGATCGCCGTCCAGCGCGGCGTCGGAGTCCGACCTCCGACCCCACCACCAGCCGACGGCGACACCGGCGCCGAGCGCCACCAGCCAGGGGGCCCAGTCCCGAGACCTCATCGACCACCCCCCCCACCGCCACCGCCCGACGTGTCGGGGGTCGTGGACCGCCGCGCCCGTTCGCGCTCCGCATCGACCCGCGCCCGGATGGCCGCGGCGCGCTCCTCGACCGACGCGTCGGCCTCGAGCTGCCCGGCGGCCCGCCGGATCTCGCGATCCATCAACTGGGCATCCATGGCATCGTCGGAAGCCCCCGTCGGCGACCCGAACGAGAAGGGCAGCGGAATCGTGATCGATCCGAGGTGAAGCTTGCCCGGCGAGATTCCCCAGCGGTTGCCCTCGTCGTCCGTGTAGGTCCAGTCGGTCCCCCGTGCGGCCTGGGCCGCCCGGATCGCCATGGAGTCGTTGAACGCCTCGAGCTGGTCGTAGATCACACTGCGCAGAATCTCACCCTCGGTCAGTGTGATGGCGTCGGGCACGAGCGGGATCCACAGATCCTCCTCGTACGTGGAGGGCCGCAGCCGCTCGGCGGCGCTCAGACCGCCGGACTCCGGGGGGAGCGGCGCGAAGGGAGCGAACTGATCGCCCGGGACCGAGACCGACGGCACCCGGGTGAGCACCGCTTCCGGCGACAGCGTCTCGGAGGGGTCGGTCGGCGTGTCGAGCTGGTCGCTGGCCGACTCCTGCAGATTGACGACTTCGATGCCCTCGACGTCCACGGACGCGTCCGGGTCGATCGTCGTGCCGACCTCGCCGAAGCGAACCGTCATCGCCGGATAGAGCAGGAGCGCGACCGCGTGGATCGCGATCGAGATGGCGTACCCGACCGCACGGGTCCGTCCGGGGTGGCGTCGGCTCCAGTGCTGGTTGGAAGCCGGCGCGCCACCCGGGTCGCCCGCACCCGGTGACCCTCCGCCCCCCGAGGGGGCGACGTCACCGCGAGGCGGGGGGGGAGCCAGGGATCCGGAGGGGGCCGTCATTGAGATACGTAACCCGCTCCGCATAGGCGGTTCCTGGCCGAACGGCCCCGCGGAACGCGCTAACTGGGGCGGGCTACGCGCCCGAGA
>JAHHMJ010000434.1 GCA_018678395.1 Gemmatimonadota bacterium
GGCTTCTCCCTCTGGTTCGATCACACCGATGTGGCGCACCTCGTCATGATGGTGGCCCTTCTCCTGATCTTCCGGTCGGGACTCGCCAGGGAGGTCGCATGGAGCTGACCACCCTGTCTCTGATCGTCGGGGCGGCCGCAACCTGCGCTCTGGGCGGCATCTTCCCGTGGATCGCCGCGGAGGCCGTGATCCTGGCCACGGCCCTGGCCATCCCGTCTTCGGCCTTCCCGCTCCTGGCCGTGAGCTGTGCGACCGGCCAGATGGCGGGGAAGACGGGGCTCTACGGGATCATTCGATGGGCACCGGCCCGGCTTCCGGAGCGCTTTCAGCGGCTCATCAACCGCGCCGAGGTCCTGGGCCGACGCCCCGGGGCCCTCACCGGGAGCGTCCTGTCCGGCGCAGCCGTCGGACTCCCGCCGCTCTATGTCGTCACACTGGCGGCAGGGCTGGCCCGCCTTTCCCTCGTGCGCTTCCTCGTGGCAGGGCTGCTGGGAAGCGCGATTCGCTACGCCTTGGTGCTCTGGGGAGCAGACGCCGTAGGACTGGGAGGATTCTCATGACCACCCCGCGCATCGCTAACGCACTTCAAATGATCGTGGCCCTTCTCGTTCCGGGCGGAGGCGTGGCGGGAGCCGACCTCCAGAACGGAAACCGGGCGGGTCCCCCGGAGCGCGGGGATTCCGTCCCCGTGCCGGCGCTTCCCGGGACTCCGACCGTCGGCGGCATCCAATTGCGAGCTCCGGCAATCGGCGAGATGCCGGACGTAGCGCTGCTGGTCGATTCGGCAGCGGCTGCCCTGGACCGGTGCACGAGCAGTCCTCCGCCGGACGGGCCGTATGGAACGGTGAGGGCGGCGTTGGCCGACCCCGACGACGACGCGCTGAGAATCCGTCTGGGGGCGATCCACGATTCGCTCGAGGCTGCCGGCGAGCTCCGCTCGCACGACGTCGAGACGCTCTACCTCTCGGCGGTGGTCATGGGCGCGCGAAGCGAGATGGCCTCGGGTCGCGACAAGCTGCGCTGGGGCGAGGCGATGTACACTCGGTCTCGGTCGGTGCTGGATCGGGATCCGGACCATGCAGCGACCCGGCATCTCGTCGGGAGGGTTCACGCTGCGGTCCGACGCATGAGTGGGTTCAAGCGGTTCGTGGCGCGCAGTCTCTTCGGCGGAGACCTGCTCGGCGCCGCATCCTGGGAGAGCGCACGGGTCAATCTGGAGGCCGCGGAGGCGGGGGCCCCGTGCATCGTGGACCACCACTACGAGCTGGCCCGGCTCTACGCCGACCTCGGCGAACCCGATCTCGCACTGCGCGAGATCCGTCATGTCGTGCGCCTGACTCGCAGCGACGCGGACGACGAGCCCGTGCTCCGGAAGGCGAGAAGTCTTCTGGCCGAGCTGGAGCGGGACGCGAACTGAGGTTCGCTCGCCACGATCACTGGACATGTGTATCGCAGCGGTCCCCGGCCAGCGGTCCCCGACCCGGAACGCCCCTAGGCCGTCACCTCCTCGCGCAGCGCCAGCTCTTCGATCATCTGCTCGCGCATCACGAACTTCTGGACCTTGCCCGTCACCGTCATCGGGTAGGCGTCCACGAACTTCACGTAGTGCGGGATCTTGAAGTGGGCGATCTGCCCCTTGCAGTACGCCTGGATCTCCTCCGCCGTGGCCTCCTCACCCGCATGCAGCCTGATCCATGCGCAGAGCTGCTCACCGAAGCGCTCGTCGGGGACCCCGATGACCTGGACCTCCTCGATCTTCGGGTGCCCGTACAAGAACTCCTCGATCTCACGCGGATACACGTTTTCGCCGCCCCGGATCACCATGTCCTTGATGCGCCCGACGATGTTGCAGTAGCCGTCGGCGTCGATGGTGGCGAGGTCGCCCGAATGCATCCAGCCCGCGCCGTCGATGGCCTCGGCCGTGCGCTCGGGGTCGTTCCAGTAGCCTCGCATGACCAGATAGCCGCGGGTGCACAGCTCGCCGGGCTCGCCCACGGGTACGATGCGCCCGTCCTCATCGACGACCTTGGCCTCGACGTGCGGGTGGACCCGGCCCACCGTGCCGACCCGCCGTTCGATGGGATCGTCGGCCGCCGTCTGGAAGCTGGCGGGGCTGGTCTCGGTCATGCCGTAGGCGATCGCCACCTCGTCCATGTGCATCTCGTCGATAACGCGCTTCATCACTTCGATGGGGCACGGAGAGCCGGCCATGATACCGGTCCTCAGCGACGAGACGTCGTATGTCGCGAAGTCGGGGTGCTCGAGCTCGGCGATGAACATCGTCGGGACGCCGAGCAGCGCCGTGCACTGCGCCTCGCTGACCGTCTTCAGGACCGAGCCCCCGTCGAACGCTTCTCCGGGAAGGACGATCGCGGCGCCCCGCACCGCGGCAGCCAGGTTGCCGATCACCATCCCGAAGCAGTGGTAGAGCGGGACCGGGACGCAGACGCGGTCCTCCTCGGTCAGGAGCATCGCTCCGCCGACGAAGAAGGCGTTGTTGAGGATGTTGTGGTGCGTGAGCGTCGCCCCCTTGGGCAGCCCCGTGGTGCCCGACGTGAACTGGATGTTGATCGGGTCGTCGAACTGGAGCTCGGGGGCCAGGGCGTCCAGGCGCTCGCGATTCACGGGTGCGCCCCGCTCCATCAGATCCGAGAAGCGCATCATGCCCGGCTCGTCGTCGTCGCCCAGCTGCACGACGAGCTCGAGGCTCGGCAACCGGTGTGCGCTCAACCGTCCCGGCTCGGCATCGGCCAACTCCGGCGCCAGGGTACGCAGCATCCCCAGATAGTCGCTCGTCTTGAAGCGCGCGGCCGAGATGAGCGCCTTGCACCCGACCTGGTTGATCGCGTACTCGAGTTCCGAGAGCCGGTAGGCGGGGTTGATGTTGACGAGGATCAGGCCCGCCTTCGCCGAGGCGAACTGGACGACCGTCCACTCCCAGCAGTTCAGCGCCCAGATGCCGATGCGGTCCCCCGGCTCGAGTCCGAGGGAGATCAGCGCCGTCGCGCAGCGATCCACCTGCTCCTGGAGCTCCCGGTAGCTCGAGCGGACCGATTGGTGCGGCACGACGAGAGCGTCGCGGTCCGGAAAACGCGCTACCGTCTCGTCGAAGGCGACGCCAACCGTGGTATCCAGAAACGGGACGTCGGACGCCCCGTGTACGTAGCTGCGGGTCAGGGGACTCATCAGGCCTCCATCTACGCCGCGCGAAGGCGGTCGGAACGGACTGGACGGAGCCGTCGAGGAGGGGGGTGGTGGGGGCGGCCTCGTCTGGGGGGTACTTTTGAAATCTACCCCCCGCGGGACGCGCCCGGGGGCTCGAGGGGACGCCCACCGAGAGTCCCCGACAGGTGTTCGAGGGGTGTACCGGACGGCGGGGTGGGGAACTGCCCTACGGACAGCACCTGAAGCGGCGCCGGGACCCTACCGTTGCGCGATCGGCTCGCCGAAGAGGATGCGATGACCATCGGGCGTCCGGACCACGAATTCGCGGTGCCCGTGCGAGCGATCGCCGAGCGGGACGACGACATCGGCGCCCTTTCCACGGACGTCGCGGTGCAGCTCGTCGATCCCCTCCACCATGACGTGGAGAAACCAGGAGTGGTTCCCCGTCTCGCCGGCGTTCACCTCGTCTGGACACTCACCGAGCATCAGGTGGATGCCGTCCCGGGTCAGAAAGCTCCAGCCCGCCGCTTCGATGGGGTCTTCTCCGAAGCCGAGGACCTCGGTGTAGTAGGCGGTCGATGCCGCCAGATCACGCACCGCCAGGACCGATCGCGGTCGGACGAACCGTGGCATCGAACTCCTCCGGAAGGGGGGCTGCCGTACGTCGGAAGACTGACGGGCCGCGGGGCGTTTCCGCAAACCTCACCGGATCCGACGACGACGCCCCCCCACACGACCGCGAACCGATCACTGGCCGCGTGTCCGCGCACGGCCTACCGTTCCGCTCCCGGCACCGGTAGCCGGGCCCGCCTTCTCCTCCGTCTGGCGATTCTTCCGATGCAACGGTCCTCTTCGCTCCTCTCCGTCCTCGTAGCCGGCGCGCTGCTCGCCGCCCCCCTCACCGCCCAGCAGGGCACCCGGCTGCTGCGCGATCCGGCGGTGGGGCCGGATCGGATCGCCTTCGTGCACGCGAACGACATCTGGACGGTCGGGCGCGACGGCGGGGCCGCGGTGCGGCTCACCAGCGACGAGGGCGGCGAGACCGCGCCGGCCTTCTCGCCGGACGGCTCGATGATCGCCTTCAGCGGGCAGTACGGGGGCAACACCGACGTGTACGTGGTCCCGGCGGAGGGAGGGCAGCCCACACGGCTCACCTGGCACCCCGGCGCCGACGTGGTGCAGGGCTGGACGCCGGACGGGCGTGTGCTCTTCACTTCGGGGCGCGAAGGCCAGCCCACGATGTCGACGAAGTTCTTCACCGTGGCGGCTACCGGGGGACTCCCCGAAGCGCTCGCCATCCCACGCGCGGACAACGGCGAACTGTCCGGCGACGGGGGCTTCGTCGCCTATCAGGAGGTCGGCTTCTGGGATCCGGGCTGGCGCAACTACCGCGGCGGCCAGGCCCAGCCGATCTCCGTGGTCGACATGTCCGACTACTCCCGCCGCTTCACCCCGTGGGAGGGGGAGCGCCACGTCGAGCCGACGGTGATGGACGGGGTCGTCTACTACATCTCGGAGCGGGACTACGCCGGTAACGTCTGGTCGTGGAATCCCGCCTCCAGAGAGGAGCGGCAGCTCACGACGCACGCGGACTTCGACGTGATGAGTCTCGACGCCGGCTTCGGGACGGTCGTCTACGAGCAGGGCGGCTACCTGCACGAGCTCGATCCCGCGACGGGCGCCTCGCGTCCGCTCGCGATCGAGGTCGCGGGAGACCAGAGCTGGGCCCGCACCCGGTGGGAGGAGGTGACCCCGAATCGGCTGCGTGACCCGCAGCTGTCGCCGACCGGCCAGCGCGCGCTCTTCGAGTACAGGGGCGATCTCTTCACCGTGCCGCGCGAGGACGGCAGCTGGCGCAACATCACCCGCTCGCCGGGTGTGGCCGACCGGCACGCGGTGTGGTCGCCCGACGGCGTCCACATCGCGTGGTTCAGCGACGCGGACGGCGAGTACGGGCTGATGGTGGCCGACCAGGACGGCGCGAACGCGAGACGGATCGAGATCCCGGACGCGACGTTCTACTTCCGTCCAACGTGGTCGCCGGACGGGTCGAAGCTCGCCTTCACCGACACGGACTACCGCGTGCTCGTGCTCGACCTCGAAAGCGAGGCGCTGACGCACGTCGACACCGACCGCTACGCGCACCCCGAGCGGTCGATGAATCCCGTGTGGTCGCCCGACTCCCGCTGGGTGACCTACGCGCGCAGGCTCGACAACCATCTGCGGGCCGTGTTCGTGCACGACACGCAGACGGGCACGACCTCGCAGCTCACCGACGGCATGGCGGATGCCATCGACCCGGTCTTCGACGCCTCGGGTGAGCACCTCTACTTCCTGGCGTCGACGAACTACGGCCTCAATACGGGCTGGCTCGATATGACGTCGTACGACCGGCCCACCACGTATGCCCTCTACGTGACGTTGCTGGCCGAGGGCACGCCGTCTCCCTTCCTGCCGACGAGCGACGAGGAGTCGGTCGACGAGGAGGGCGGGGACGGAGCCGACGCCGAGGGCGACGAGGGTAGCGAGGACGTGGCGGTGGTGATCGATCTGGGCGGAATCGAGCGGCGCATCGTGGGCGCGCCGGGCCTCGGCACCCGGAGCTTCACCGGCCTGGTGCCCGGGCCGGAGGGGCACGTCTTCGTGACCGAGTCCGCGCCCGGCCAGGGGACGGTGCTCCATCGGTACGCCGTCGAGGATGCCGACGAGACCGAGTTCGCGAGCGGCATCAACGGCGCGTGGGCCTCCGCCGACCGCAGCGCACTCCTCATTCGCGATGGCTCGCAGTGGCGCATCGTCAACGCCGCCGGTGGGCCGCCCAGCGACGGTTCCGGTA
>JAHHMJ010000099.1 GCA_018678395.1 Gemmatimonadota bacterium
GCTCGGGCCCGGTGAGGTCACCGAAACCGATGCGGTGAACACCTTCGTGCAGCGCGGCGTCTACCCGCTCCGCACCCTCACCCTCTCGACGACCTTCCCGTTCGGTTTCTTCCGTAAGGAACGGGACATGCGGATCGAGGGGGAACTGGTCATCTGGCCGCGATCGGATCGCCCAGTTCCCCCGCCACGCCCGGGGGCGGGGCGACGTTCGGCCGCCGGGAGCATCGCGGCACGGGGGCAGGGCCCCCGCGGCGAATTCAGGGGTTTGCGGGACTACCGGTCGGGTGACGATGCGCGCGACATCCACTGGCGCAGCACGGCGCGGCGCGGCGAGCCGGTGGTCCGGGAGTACGACCCCGACGCCTCGGACACGCTCTGGATCTGCCTCGACGTGGCCACCGACCCCGGTGAGTCGGCAGAGGAGGCCGTGGAGATCGCGGCGAGCCTCGCGGCCCGCGCATCGGCCGGCGGACGCCGTCACGGACTCGCCGCCGGTGACATCGTCGTGCCCCCAGCCTCGGGCCGCGCGCAGTTCGAGCGGGTGCTCGAGGCTCTGGCCCGCGTCGACTTCTCGCGCGACGCCTCGCCTCCCGCGCCACCGGTCGACCGCGCCTCCTGCGTGCTGGTCGGCACCGCGCGCGTGCCTGGAGACTGGACCGACGTCCGATTGGCCGAAGGGGTACGGAGGGTGGAGCCGTGATACGGCGGGATCGAACCCACCGGCGACTGGCGGTCTTCATGGGACTGTCCGGCCTCCTGGCCTTCTCGGGAGGCGCGGGCGTCCAACCGGTCTCGTCGCTCCTGGCGGGCGGCGCTCTGGTGCTTTCGCTGTTCTGGTTGCCCGCCCCCGAGACCTCGGCCCGCCTCGAGAAGGTGTGGGGCGCCGTGGCTCTCGTGCTGGTGGCGCGCGCGGTACTGCTCTGGTTCGAGCCGGGCGGGGACGTGGTGGTGCCCGTCGTCGACCTGCTGCTGCTGTTGCTGTGCGCCGAGTCGCTGCGCTCGATCGAGTCCGGCAACGATGTCCGTATCTACACACTGTCCTTCGCGCTGCTGCTCGCCGCGACCGCGTACCGACCGGGGCTCTTCTTCGCCTTCGCTTTCGCGGCATTCGTCGTCGCGGCGTCGCTCGCGCTCCCCCTGGGCCTCCTGCGCCGGAAGGCCCGGCGGTACGGTGTACGCCCGCCGGGGCTCGACCGCACCCTGATCGCGACATCGGCCCGCCTCGCGGTGGTCACGCTCGCGACCTCGGCGATCGTCTTCGTGATCTTCCCGCGGGTGTCCCGAGGCTGGAGCGGCCGGGGCGACCGCATGGCGACGTCCGTCGCGGGCTTCGCCGACGCGATTTCGCTGGGCGAGCACGGCAGCCGGATCTACTCGAATCCCGACATCGTTCTACGGGTCGAGTTCCCCGACGGCATGCCCGAAAACCTCTTCTCGCTGCACTGGAGGGGGCGCTCGTACGATCGGTTCGACGGGGTGCGCTGGACGCGGTCCGAAGGCGTGCGCCCGTCATCGGCGCCCATGGACTGGTATCGCGAGCGGTGGGACGGCCCGGTCGTCACCCAGCGCATCTACGGCGCGCCTCTCGACGTCCGGGTGCTCTTCGCGCTGCACCCGGTGATCGAGATCGATGCGGACCCGCGCACGCAGCCCATGTTCGACAACGTGGGCGATTTCTTCTACTGGGGGCGGGCCGCGCCGGTCTACCGGGCGCGGTCGCGTACCGGATCCCCACCGGCGGACTCGTTGCGTCGCGCCCAGGCGGGCTTCATGCCCGACCGGACGCGCTATCTGCAGCTCCCCCGACTGCCTGACCGGATCGGCGAGCTCGCCGATTCGCTGACCCGCGACGAGACCACCCGATACGACAAGGCGGTCGCGGTCGAACGGTGGCTGCGCACGGCCTTCGACTACACGCGCGAGCTCCCGCGTACCGCGGGCGAGACCGGGCTGGACCACTTTCTCTTCGACCGGCGCGCGGGGCACTGTGAGTACTTCTCCAGCGCCATGGTCGTCCTGCTGCGCTCGGTCGGCATCCACGCTCGCAACGTCAACGGCTTTCTCGGCGGTCGCTGGAACGACTTCGGCCGCTATCTCGCCGTCACGCAGAACGAAGCCCACTCGTGGGTCGAGGTCTGGTTTCCCGGCTACGGGTGGGTCGAGTTCGATCCGACTCCCGGAGGCTCCGGACTGGAGAGCGAAGCTCGTGAGTGGCTCTGGCCCGGCCGCATCTTCTTCGACGGCCTTCAGCATCGCTGGAGCAAGTGGGTCCTCGACTACTCGGCGGACGATCAGATCGGGTTGATGGATCGGTTCGGGGCCTGGCTCGAGGAATCGCAGGCGTCGCGGAGCGAGGGTACCCGTCGGGGGCCGCCCGCCTGGCTGGGGGCGTTGCTCGTCCTGGGCGCCGTCGTGGCCGCCGGCACCTGGATCGGTCGTCTCCGCCGCGGAGGTCCGCGGCCCCGCTCCCCGGAGAGCCGAGCCTACCTCGGCCTGCTCCGGCACGCTCGACGCAGGGGAGTGGCTCCGGGTTCGGCGGTGGCCCCACTCGATCTGGTGAATCGGATCCGCGCCGCCGCGCCCGACGCCGGCGCCCCGGCGGCGCGTGTCGTCGAGCTCTACCTCCGTGCGCGTTTCGGGGACGCGCCCCTGAGTCCGCACGAAGCGCGGGAGTTGCGGCGCGCCCTTGCCGGAGTACGGCGCGCCCTCGGATGATGGAAGCCATGGACAGAGACACGCCGTTCGACTGGGGAGAGCATACGCTCGACGAGGGCAGCGAGTTCTGCCTGGGTCTGGGGCCGCTGACGCTGCGGTTCGCCCGCAGGTCCGGCGAGATCCGGATCGCGCACCACCACGAGGACCCCGCGACCGAAGGCGAGGAGCCCGAGTGGACGCGCTGGGCGCCGATGCCCGACTGGAGCGGCGTGATTCGCCTGCGTCCCTCCTTTCCCGACCGCCTCGTCGTCGTGAAGCCCGATCAGGACTTCTGGCTGATGAAAGGCGCACGAGCGCGCGTGTACCTGCGCGTTCCGCTGCACGTCGTCATCGAGGCCGTGGGGCCGCGGACGCGAGCGCTTCTCCGGGTCCCGACGATGACCCTGACCGACACCTGGTGGGGCACCTCCGAGGAGGGAGAGCTCGGCTACGGCCTGGACACCCGTGGCCGCCGCGAACTGCGCGACGACGTGTTCGAGGAACACCTCGCGATCTGCCCCCTTCACCTCGAGAATCCCTCGGACGACGATCTGCACGTCGACCGCATCGCGCTCCGGGTCGCGCACCTCAGTCTCTTCCGCGACGGCGATCGCCTCTGGTCGGACAACACGCGGGTGCGCTACCTGGGCGAAGACGCCGGCAGCCGCATCGACATGTCGGGCAACGCTCCCGAGGAGACCGCGAGCGCCGAGTTGCTCGCCGGACCGGAGGATCCCCGTGCCCGCGGATTCTCCGCCCGCACGTTTGCCCGGCTGCGCTCCTCGATCGAGGGGTTGCTGTGAGCCCGGTGGGCCTTCTGCCGCAGGAGGCCGCAGACACGACCGGCATGGCCGATCTGGTACAGCGCTACGTCGAGGACCCGACGCTGCTGCTCCCCTCGGCCACACTCGTGCTGTTCGGCGTGCCGATCGTGTTCATGCTCAGCCGCATGGTCCAGCGCTGGGTCGGTACGCAGGCCACGCCGCAGCGAGGGCTCATCGTGGGCCGACTCCTGCTCTACGCCGGCCTGCTGGGACTCGCGATCACGGTCCTCCAACAGCTGGGCTTCCGGCTGACGCCGCTCCTCGGCGCGGCTGGAATCCTCGGGATCGCCCTCGGCTTCGCCGCGCAGACGTCCGTGTCGAACCTGATCAGCGGCTTCTTCATCATGGGCGAACAGTCGTTCGTCGTCGGCGACGTGATCGAAGTCGGCGGTCGATCGGGGACCGTCCTGTCGATCGACATGCTCTCCGTGAAGCTGCGTACCTTCGACAACAAGTTCGTGCGCATCCCCAACGAGACGCTCGTCAAGAGCGAGGTCGTCACGGCGACGCGCTTCCCGATCCGGCGAATCGACGTGCACCTCGGCGTGGCCTACAAGGAGGACCTGGACGAGGTAAGGGACCTGCTGATGGAAGTCGCCCGGACCAACCCGGAAGTGCTGATGGAGCCCGAGCCGGTCTTCATCTTCCAGGGCTACGGGGACTCGTCCCTCAACATCCTCTTCGGCGTCTGGGCGGTCCGGGAGAAATGGCTCGCCGTGAAGACGTCGATCCATCTCGACATCAAGCGCGCGCTCGACGCGGCGGGAATCGAGATCCCCTTCCCGCACCGCACGCTCTTCTGGGGTGCGGAGGGGAAGGACGGGGAGCGGGGCTTGGAAACGCCCGGCCCGTAGTGGTAGACTGAGGCCATGAGCGATACGCCGCCCCCCGGCGAGGCCCCCGAGCCCCGCGCCGCGTCGACCGGACATCACCTCGCGACCCTCGGACACGAGGGCCGCTTCTGGGACGTGTACGTCGAGTTCGACGACGACCCCCGCCGGACCGACTCCTTCGGGGCCTGTCTCTGCTTCTCGCCGGCCGACAGTGAGGAGGGTGCGACCCCACTCCGCACGACCACCATCCTCATCGAGCCGTCGTACGAGGAAGTCCTCTATCGCGCGCGCGCTTTCGAGGACCACCAGCTCTCGGCTCTACTCCGAAGCTGCCTCCCGGAATAACCCGACGGCCAGCCGGATCCGGCGCCGTCTTCCGGAATCGCCGGGCTGCCGACCGGTGCGCTCAGCCGACTAGGCCTCTCGCACCCACCGCCACAGTTCGGGCAGCGTGGGGCGCTTGCCCGCCATCAGGATGCCGACCTTGTAGATCCGTCCCGCCACCCAGGCGATGACGAGCACGGCGGCGACCATTCCCACGACCGAGACCCCGATCTGCCACATCGGGGCAGCGCCCGTGGCGGCGCGCGCGAACATCAGGATCGGACTGAACGGGGGGAAGAGACTCAGCCCGACCGACAGAGGGGCGTTGGGCTCGGCGATGACCTGGGTGACGAAGATGATTGGAACCACCAGGAGCATGATCACGGGGAACTGCGCCGACTGGGCCTCCTCATCGGTGTTGCACATCGCTCCGACGGCCGCGTACAGACCCGCGTACATGAAATATCCGCCCAGGAAGAAGACCAGGAACAGGCCGAGGTAGCCCAATCCCGGAAGGAACGGCGCAAGCTCCGCGAGCTGTGACATCGACGGATTCGCGGCGAGAAGTGCCGGTATTCCCGCGACGAACATGGCTGCCGCGGCAGCCGCCCAGATGCCGAGTTGGGTGAGCCCTACCGCACCGACCCCGAGGATCTTTCCCAGCATGAGCTGGTGCGGGCGCATCGACGAGATCACGACCTCGACGATGCGGTTCGTCTTCTCCTCGAGCACCGACCGCATGACCGCGATGGCGTAGAAGAGAATCGTCATGTACAGGATGAAGGCCCCTCCGTACGCGGCGACGAAGGCCGGCTCGTCGGCTCGCGTCCCCCCGTCGGAGAGAACGACCAGTTCGAGCTCGCCACCCCCCAACAGGGTTCGCGCAGCGGCTTCGTCCGCACCGAGGCGTTGCGCCAGGGCGGACTGCACTACGATCTGTCGAATCGCCATCTGACGGACCAGGGCCGGACGTCCGCCCGTGACGAGGCGGACCGAGCCCCGATCGAGTGCATCCGGGCTCAGCACCAGGACCCCGCCGAGGTCACCCTGCTCGACTCTCCGCGAGAGCGCCTCTTCCGCATCCGGCGCGTCGGGGGCCCGCTGCACCTCGTAGCCGAGATTCTCCAGGTCTGCGGCGACGTCGTCGTACAGCACCCCGGTGCGATCGATCACGACCAGGCTGCTCCGAGAGTCCCCCTCGCGACTGGCCATGAAGGCGGGTATGGCGATCAACAGCGCCATGAAGAGCGGCGCTGCGACCGTCGAGGCCACGAACCACCTCGTGCGCACCCGCTGCAGGTACTCCCGTCGGATCACGGCCCAGACCACGCCGCTCACGCTGCACCTCCCGCGACACCGTCGAGTGCGAGCTCGCGGGGCACCCCCGCGTCGACGGCGCCCTCGCCTCCGGCATGCCTCACGAAGATCTCGTGCAGACTCGGCTCGGCGATCTCGAAGCGGCGGATGACCGCGCCGGCCGCGAGTCCGCGCCGCAGGACGGCCTGGGGGTCGGCGCCGTCGGCGAGCGCGATGCGGACGTGGTCGGCGGCCAGGTCGACGCCGCTCACCTCCGGCCCATCCCACCATCCCGACGGTCCCTCGAACTCCACCTCCACCGCCCCGTCCCCCTCGGATCGCTTCAACTCGCGCAGATCGCCGTCCAGCACCTTCCGCGCTCGGGAGATCAGGCACACGCGCTGACAGAGCCGCTCCGCCTGATGCATGAGATGCGTGCTGAAGAGGATCGTCCTACCACGCCGGTGGAAGTCGCGCACGATGTCTTCGAGCACATCCTGGTTGATCGGGTCCAGACCCGAAAAGGGTTCGTCGAGGATCAGGAATTCCGGTTCGTGCAGGACGGTGGCGACGAACTGCACTTTCTGCTGCATGCCCTTGGACAGGTCCTCGGTCCGCTTGTCGGCCCACTCCTCGAGACCGAGCCGGTCCAGCCAATCGGACGCACGACGCCGGCCCTCGACCCGCGCCAGCCCACGGATCTCACCCAGGAACACGAGGAAGTCGAGGACCCTCATCTTGCGGTAGACCCCGCGTTCCTCGGGCAGGTAGCCCACCCGCTGGCGCCGGGTCTCGTCGAGATCGGCGGCGCCCAAAAGCGCGACCGAGCCCTCGTCCGGATGGAGGATGCCCATGATCATCCGGATCGTCGTCGTCTTCCCGGATCCGTTCGGTCCCAGCAGGCCGTACAGGCTCCCCCGCGGAATCGTCAGATCGAGATGGTCTACCGCCCTGTGTCGCCCGAAAGTCTTCGTGACGCCCTGGAGGCGGACGGCGGGGGAGTCGACGGTCATCTGAGCCTCTCTCATGGGGCGGCCGGTACCCCCGAACGGGTCCGGCAGCGGTGTCGCGACCTCTACGAATCGACCGGATGAAGCCTTCACGGATTGCCCCGCGTGCCGGACGCACTACCTTTTTGGGTTACCCTCTACCCGCGGAATCCAGGAGTCGGAATGGCCATCTACCGGACGCTCTACTACGGGGACGTCAATGTCGGTGTCGGGGGACGGATCACGATCCCTCAGGACATGCGTGACGATATCGGCATCGAGGAGGGTGACCACCTCACCGTCCGCGTCGAGGAGAACCCCAGCGGCGTCCGTCAGATGGTGATCTGGCGCGCGGAGCAGCAGCCCGAGGACTGAGCCCCCAGCGGGGCGGTCCTCACACCGGGCCGTCGGCACTCCACCTCACCAATCGGCGCAGAGGTCCCTGCCCGTCGTGGATCCACCACGGCGGTGGAAAGGCGATGCGGTCGAGCGGCACGACGCGACTGGCCCCGATGCGGGCCAGCCGCTCCGCCAGACCCTGGGCGGCCCCCGCGTCGAAACCGTCGACACCCACGGTCTGCATGTGGGGGCCGAGCGGGAGCAGGATCCGCTCCAGATCGGCCTCCGAGCCCACGGGGGTGACGTGAATCGTCCGGCCCCCGCACGAGGGACGGAGTTCCGGCTCGGGATCGAGCACGACGGTCCACTCGAGGTCGTCGCCCCCCCAGACCTGGGCCCCATCGCCGGCCAGCGCACGCAGCTCCGTGGCGTCGCGTAGCTGACGGACCGCGCCCGCCAGGCCCTCGTCGAGCGGGCCGCTCGGGAACGAGCCTTCGAGAGCCGCGAGAGCCTCGCTCGACCGCGCTGCAAGTTCGGCCGCGCGCTCCGTCCCGCCGAGCGGCCCCAGGGTGAACACCTGCTGCGGGCTCACGCACCCGCGCTGATCGAAAACCGCGACCGCCGCCGCCAGTGCCTTCGCCGCCGTGTCCAGATCCGCGCCCCGGCCCACCACCGCGACACCCATTCGGTGTCCGTACTCGACCACCGGAGTCGAGCCCGCCACCGCCCGCCGGACCGCCTCGATCGTCGCACCGCCGCCGTAGACCACCACGAACGCCGCGCCGTCGAGGGCTTCGGTCTCGTCGAGGGAACCGGCGCCCCCCGTCCACTCGACGCACTCGACGGCGTCGGCCAGGATCCGCGCCGCCGTCTCGACCTCCCCCTCCTCCTCGAGGATGTCGATGAGGGCCGCCGGGAGCACGCGATCGCCACCGCCCGGCTTCAGGAGGACCGGCGATCCGACGATCAGCCCACGGATGGCCGACGACACCGACACGCCGGGCACGGAACCGGCACAGATGTGCAGCCCCGGCCCCGGGGCGAGCGGAAACGCCCGCAGCCGCCGGCCCTCCGGAGCACGGGGATCGTCCACCCACCGGTCCAGCGCGTCCGGATCCTCGAACTCCACGCGCACCAGCGTGTCCAGCCGTGGCTCGGTCCAGTCTCGCGCCATGCCGTCGAGCACGCGCTCGGCCTGTGCGGGCGACATGCGGGCGTCGCCGGGCATTGCAGCGAGAACGCGAGCACGCATCGGGTCGCCGGCGTCGAGCAGCCGTGCGCCGACCCGACCCAGGATCCGTACACGGTCCGACCAGCGCGTCCCGCGCAGCGCCGCGGCGGCGTCCCGCAGCCGTCCCAGCGCGGC
The DNA here is from genome assembly GCA_018678395.1 of Gemmatimonadota bacterium. Lineage (GTDB taxonomy): Bacteria > Gemmatimonadota > Gemmatimonadetes > Longimicrobiales > Gaopeijiaceae > Gaopeijia. The sequence continues at coordinate 8,666 of JAHHMJ010000099.1, forward strand.
GGCCGCCGAACCCGGCCCGGCGTCGGGATGGCCCGTCATCGGCGTGCCTCCAGCAGGTCTTCGAGGGCCAGCGAGCAGCCTCGGGGCTCCGCGCCGGGGGATCGCCCGAGAACCCGGATCGTGCCGTCCGGGAGCGCGATCCCCTGATCCTCGGTGAGAATCGCCGACACCGACCCCACGTTCGCAAGGTCGACGTGCAGCAGCAGCCCCGGGCGACCGAGCGGCCGCTCCTCGAGGGTGACCGGATCGACGACACGGCTCCGCATCCAGGGGGGTGGCCGATGGGTGCGCCCCTCGGGCGGGGGGCGATCGTCGGCGCCCGCCGGCCCGTCCCAGAACTGCGAGAGCAGCTCGGTCATGCCGTACTCGTTCACGATCCACCGGTCCGGAATGCCCGACAGGCGCGTGATGTCGGCGTACAGTTCACCGCGGGACACCTCGCGCGATCGGCCCTTGAATCCACCGGTCTCCATGATCCGCGAGCCCTCCGGGAGCCGGACGGGTGTCGCCCGACCCTCTGCGGCCGCGTCGATCCAGTGGACGAAGGCGAAGGCGGTGCCCGCGATCCAGACGGGCACGGCCTCGTCCACCGCCCGGTCCAGGGCGGCGGCGAACCCCTCGAGATCCACGCCCCGCTCCGGATCGGCGAACGTCCCGCTCCCCTCCGCTCCGAACGCGTCCAGGGCGAAGGCCATCATCGTCGACAGCGAGCTCCGTGGGGCGTCACGCACGGACGGGATCAAGGACAGGATTCGCATGCCCCCGGCCGCCAGCGCCATGTGGGACTTCAGGCCCGGCAGGCTGGCCGCTCGGTAGAGCGCCAGCGAAGGGACCCCATGGCGGCCGCGCCGGGCCTGCCCACGGGTCGTTCCGCTGGTCTCGAATACGGCCTCGTGCCGGCCGGGCGACAGGTCGAGATGCTTGAAGGCCGAGGTGGGCACGGCAGGGATGTCGGTCCAGCCTGCGACGTCGTCGGGCCCGCGACCGCGCGCTTCGCAGAATCCCCGATACACCGCGTTCAGCTCGTACTGCCGACGGAAGACCTCGCTCGCCCACCCGTCGAACTCGGCCTCCGACCAGGCGCGCGCGACGCCGTCGGAGAACGCCGCGGCCAACCGCTCGAAGAGCGTGTCCGAGTTCACGGCCGCCCCTCTCCTCGGACGGGGCGCCCGGCGCGGGCTCCGGTCTGTTCTCCGTCTCGCAGCGTGACCACGCCATTCACCACCACGAGCGGAATGCCCGTGGGATACCGATGGGGATCGTCGAAGGTCGCCGCATCGCCGACGGTCGAGGGATCGAAGGCGGTGAGGTCGGCGCAGGCGCCCTCCCGGATCACTCCCCGGTCCGCCAGCCGCAACTTGGCCGCCGGCCGCCCAGTGATCTTGTGCACCGCCTGCTCGAGCGGAAGCGCACCCGTGTCGCGCACGTAGTGCCCGAGAAGCCGTGGGAACGAGCCGTAGGCGCGGGGATGCGGGCGGCCGGTGGACAGCGGCCCGTAGGGCGCGTACGAGCCTCCGTCCGAACACACCATCGACAGGGGGTGCGCGATCAACCGAGCGGTGTTCTCCTCGCTCATGCCGAAGCCGATCATCCCGACGCTCCCTCCGTTCTCGCGCAGGAGCTCGACGGTCAGCAGGTAGGGGTCCGTCCCCCGCTCGCCGGCGAGCGCGCCCAGGCGCCGGCCGCGCGCCCAGGACGTGCTCGCGCCGGCGGACGTGATCTGCACGGCGTCCCAGTCGCCCAGCAGGGCGATCTTGTCGCGGGCGGCCCGTTCCAGTGCCGGCGCCGTCTCGGGGTCGACCAGTCGCGAGACGAAGCGGGCCGAGCCGCCCGCCCGGGCTGCGGCCGGAAAGAGGTTCGACAGACCGGTCGCGTAGGCGACGTAGGGGTACCGGTCGAAGTCGACATCGACCCCGGCGGCACACGCCTCCTCGAGAGTGGCCAGCGCGGCCGCGGCCTTCCAGTAGTTGCGGCGGCCCTGGGCCTTGAGGTGCGAGACCTGCACGGGCACGCCCGCGACCCACCCCACGTGCAGGCACTCCTCGATCGCTCCGAGAAGTCCGTCGTCCTCGTTGCGCATGTGCGAGGCATAGGGGTATCCGGTGCCCCGCAGAACCTCCGCGAGCGCGACGAGCTCACCCCGATCGGCGAACCCACCCGGCGTGTACTCCAACCCCGAAGAGAGGCCCACCGCCCCCTGGTCGAGAGCCTCGCCGACCAGGCCGCGCATCCGCGCGATTTCCTCGCCGTTCGCCGGCCGATCGTCGTAGCCCATGACCAATCCGCGGACGGATCCGTGGCCCACCATGGAGGCGACGTTGATGGCGGCCGGAGTGCGCTGCAAACGCCGGAAGAACCCGTCCAGATCGCGAAAGCCGAGCCCTACACCGTAGCGGTCCCGGTACCGGGCATCGCGATCCAGGGCGTCGGTTTCGGACCAGAGAATCGACGAACCGTCCTGGCCCGTCACGTCCAGCGTCACACCCTGACGGATCCGGCTCTCCGCCCGGGGCTCGACCAGCAACGACAGGTCGGTGTGGGAGTGGATGTCGATGAACCCGGGAGCGAGCGCGAGACCCCGCAGGTCGATCTCGACGGTACCCGTGGCGTCGATGCGGCCGACCGCGGCAATACGATCCCCGGTGACGGCCACGTCGGCCCGCCGCCCGGGGGCACCCGTCCCATCGAAGACGGTGGCGCCGCGCAGGACCAGATCGACCCTGTGGGTGCGCGACCCCAGCAGGAGAGACGGAGCCGCGACCGCCCCGACTCCCGCCGCACCCCCGACGCGCATGAAGGTCCGCCGGTTCATCCCCCGCTCCTGCGCACCCGCCCCGGTTCGAGGCCCCCGGCGTGGAGGATCTTCTCCTGTAGACGTTGCGCCTCTTCGTCGACGAACCGGCCGACGCTCTCGAGGGCGGACCGGGCGTTCTCGTAGTCGTCGATCGGGAAGTCGGATCCCTCTGCCGAGCGGAGCGCTCCCTCGAGCGCATCCAGCTCCCTGAGGCACTTCTCGGCAGCGCGCCGCACCCTCGCGAGAGCCTTGCGCGCCTCGGATTCGGCCGAGCGCGTCATCCCCAGAGCCCCAGGACACTCGCCAGCGCCCGTAGACCGAGGAGCGTCGCCACGAGCACGACGACCCCGCCCAGCAGGTTCGCCGGCAGGCCGTTGGCCCGCGCTCCCATCCATTCGCGATCGTTCACCACCAGTAGAAGGAAGGCGGCGATGGTGGGCAGGAGAATGCCGTTCGCGGCCTGGGCGAAGACGATCGCCGGCACCGGCCGGATCCCGAGGACGGCGAGCAGGACCCCCACGCCGAGGACCGTGATCCAGACCGCCCGCAGGCGTCGGTCCCGAAGGTCAGCGGGCCACCCGACCGCGCCGGCCACCGCGTATGCCGCCGCGAGCGGCGCCGTGATGGCCGAGGTCATGCCGGCGGCGAAGAGACCGACCGCGAAGGCGACCCCCGCCCACGGTCCCAGTATGGGCTCGAGCGCCCGGGCCATGTCGGCGGCGCTCGTCACCTCGGTCCCGGACGACGCCAGCGTGCCGGCCGCCGTCACGAGGATCGCCATGCTGACGAGCCCCCCGACGCCGATCGAGAGCACGAGATCCATCCGCGCTGCGCCGAGCCCCTCCGGTCCCGACCACCGTTCACCCACCGCCGTGGCGTGCAGGAAGAGGTTGTAGGGCACGACGGTGGTACCCACGAGCCCGACGGCCACCAGGATCGCATCGGCGTCGGGCAGGCGCGGCACCAGAAGGCCGGCAAGCGGGGCGTCCACCGCCGGCAGGACACGCAACGCCGTGACCACGAAGGCCGCGGACATGACCAGCACCAGCGCCACCATGGTACGCTCCACGATCCGGTAGTTCCCGGACCAGAGCAGCACCGCCGCCACCCCGCCGATCAGGGCCGCCCACAGACGCAGGTCGCCGCCGAGGGCGCCCTCGACGCCGAGCGCACCGCCGAGAAGGTTGCCCGTCTGATAGGCGGCGTTGCCCAGCCCGATGGCGCCTACGACCAGGGCCACGGCCAGCACTCGGGCGCCGCCGTGGAAACGCCGGCGGACGGCCTCGCCCAGACCCTGACCCGTCACCAGGCCGAGCCGAGCCGCCATCTCCTGCAGCACCATGGTGGCGGCAGCCGAGAACGCCAGCGCCCAGAGCAGCGCGCTGCCGTAGCGGGCCCCCGCGAGCGTGGCCGTCGTGACCGTCCCGGGTCCGATGAACGCGGCGGCCACGATCCAGCCGGGACCCACCCCTCTGCGGCGGGGGGCGGCGTTCGTTTCGTGGGGGGAAGGTTGCGACATCGGGCCAAGCTACGGCTGTGGGTCTTCCATCGGAACCCGCAGCGCGAGAACGTAATGGTTCGCAGTTCAACCGAGACGACCATGAAGCCATCCATCGACCTCGCGGTTATCGGGGCAGGCCCCTGTGGAATCGCCGTCGGAGCCGCCGCCGCCCGGGCCGGGACCTCGGCCGTGCTCTTCGATCGCGGCCCACTCACGGCCTCGCTGCTCGACTACCCGTATTACATGACGTTCTTCAGCACGGCGCAGAAGCTCGAGATCGGCGGCGTGCCCTTCACCATTCCGGACCCCCGGCCGACCCGGCGCGACGCGCTGGCCTACTATCGGCGTGTCGTGAAGCACTACGACATCGACGTCCGGCAGTACCACACCGTCACCGGGGTGTCCCGTACTTCCGACGGTTTCCGACTCGCGGTTCGGAAACGGGACGGCTCCGTCCTCGAGGTGGCCGCCCGGCACGTCGTCGTGGCCATCGGCGGATTCCACGAGCCCAACGCCCTCGGCGTCGACGGCGAGGATCTGCCCAAGGTGCACCACTACTACCGGGAGCCCTACCTCTTCACCGACCAGGACGTCGTGGTGGTGGGCGCCGGCAACTCCGCGGTCGAAGCGGCGCTGGAGATGTACCGCAACGACGTACGCGTGCAGCTCGTCCACTTCGCCGATCGCATCGACAAGGGCGTGAAACCGTGGGTGGTGCCCGACATCACGAACCGGATCGAGAAGGGGGAGATCCCGGTGCACTGGAACCACCGTGTCGCCGAGATCCGCTGGAACGACGTCGTTCTGCGCCACGTGGAAACCGGGCAGACCCGCACCATACCCAACGACGCCGTGGTGGCGATGACCGGGTGGCGCGCGCATCCGGCAATCCTGCGGTCGCTCGGCGTCGGCATCGACGAGGAAACGGGGATCCCGAATCACGATCCCGAGACGATGGAGACCGACGTGCCGGGGGTGTTCATCGCCGGTGTGCTCGCCGCCGGACACAACGCCAACAAGATCTTCATCGAGAACGGCAAGGAGCACGGCGGCCTCATCGTGCGGGCGCTCGGCCGGACGCCGGTCGCGTGACACCCGACGAGGGGGGCGGCGCCCGCCTCCGGCCCTCGCGAACTGCGCTCGCCGCGGTCGCGTTCGCCGCTCTCCTCGCACCGACCACCCTCTTCGCCCAGGACGCCCGGGTCGGACTGGCCGCGGGAGCCGTGACGGCCCGCTACGACGCTCCGGCTACGTCCTCCTTCGAGGATCGGACCGGGTTCGGCGTCGGTGTGTTCGCCGATGTGCTCGTCACCCCGCTGCGACCGCTCCGCGTTCGAATCGGCGGCCGGTGGCTGCGGCGAGGCGGCGACCTCTCGGGAGGCGGAGGGGCCGAGATGGACCTGCTGGACGTTCCCCTCTCGCTGGGCGTCCGACTGCCCGTCGGACCGGCGGCCCTGCGGCCGACCGCGGGAGTCGCGGTCGCCTATCCGATCCGGATCCGGCGCTCGGCGGACGTAGAGGCCGGATTCGCCGACGACTCGAGAGGAGAAGTCACGGGGTTCGTCGGCCTGGACCTCGAAGTCGACCTCCCCCGCACCCTTCGGCTCGGGGTCGAGGGACGCTTGGTTCGCGGCCTGTCGGCGGCCTTCGAAGGACGGGCCGGCCGGCTGGATACGCGCGCGACGGAAATCGTCGTCCGACTGTCGCGTCCCCTCGGGTGAAGCGGGCGGGGCGAAGGCGGTACTGGACCACCTCCGCCCCACGGCGCATCAGAGCTCCGGAATCCGGAGCACCTGGCCAGGATAGATCTTGTCGGGATCTTCGAGCATTGGCTTGTTGGCCTCGAAGATGACCGGGTACTTCATGGCGTCGCCGTAGTGCTCCTTGGCGATCTTGCTCAAGGAATCACCCGACTGGACCGTATAGAACCTGGCCTCGGGCGCTGCCTCCTCTACGG